>NZ_LVHK01000043.1:0-245952 GCF_001631965.1 Prochlorococcus sp. MIT 1303 | reverse complement strand
CTAGTCCCAGCACCACCACATTGTTGGTGCTGGGACTAGGGCAGACAACCCAGGGCTACGACAAGTGCCGCTGGGGCAACGACGGCACGGACTCCGAAGTGATCGAGAAGGCGGCCTACAAGAAGCTGTGAGGGAGCGTATGCGAGAAAATACATTCCCATGGCGAGGCCAAACTCTCCTTGGCTCGAGCCGGTGACCCGCATCAATTCGGGTTGTAGGACGCCCGGGGCCACTCGTGCGAAGAACTCGTAGAAATAGAAAAGGGAGCAAACTAGAAAGAGCATCCAGGGTCGCCAACCCCGGCGGGCGCGCTGGGCTTGACCATGAAGATTGCTGATTCGTTGCTGTGCGGAACTCTGGCTCTGGATGCTTCTTGATTCGCCAGGATTTGATGTCATCGGGGGGTTACAGCCGAGCAGATGTCATCAATGCCGGATTAACAATGCGATCGAAGTCTTCTTTGCTCACATAGCCGAGTGCTAGTGCTGCTTCACGCAGGCTGAATCCCTTCTCATGGGCGAGGTGGGCAATCTCACTGGCTTTGTCGTAACCGATTTCTGGGGTTAAAGCTGTTACTAGCATCAGCGATTGCTCTAGATCATGCTGGATCTTGATTCGGTTTGGTTCAATCCCTTGCACCATTGCCAGCCGGTAATTGCGGCAGGCGTCATGTAGCAATTCAATGCTGTGAAGCAGGTTGAAGCCAATCAGGGGTTTGTAGACGTTCATTTGGAGATGACCACTACCACCTGCCATGGTCACGGCTGAATCAAGCCCGATGACCTGTAAACAGACCATGGCCATGGCCTCGCATTGAGAGGGGTTGACTTTCCCAGGCATGATCGAGCTTCCCGGCTCATTCTCAGGTAGATGCAGCTCTGCCAGGCCGGCCCTTGGGCCACAGGCTAGTAGGCGCAGATCATTGGAGATCTTGAATAGGGCAACCGCCAACATGCGCAACTGAGCCATTGCATTCACTAACCCGTCATGGCTCGCCATCACGGCGAACTTGTTTTTAGCTGAGCTGAATGGCAGGTCTGTGATGCTGGCAAGTTGCGCAGCTGTTTCTTGCCCGAAGCGAGCTGGGGCGTTGAGGCCAGTCCCCACGGCAGTGCCTCCAAGCGGCAGAGGGTAGAGCTCTATCAGGCTTGACTGAATACGACTATGGGCTGAGGCAATTTGATCCCGCCACGCAGAGGCCTCCTGGCCAAGGGTGAGAGGTACGGCGTCCTGTAGATGAGTGCGACCGATTTTGATGATGTCACTCCAGGCATTGCTTTTTCGGGCAAAGGCTGCGATCAATCGCTCCAGTTCAGGCAGCAAGTTTTTAGTGATCCCCTGGACTGCGGCAATATGTATAGCTGTAGGGAAGGCGTCATTGGTGGACTGGGATCGATTGACATGATCGTTTGGATGCACCGGCCTATGGCTACCTAGAGGTTCGTCGTTTGCCTGAGACGCCAGGTTGCTAATCACCTCGTTGACATTCATGTTTGTGTGGGTACCGCTACCGGTCTGCCAGACCCTCAGTGGAAACTGATCGTCATGGAGACCGGATGCAACAGCAGAGGCGGCCTTGATAATTTGATCCCGCTGGATTTCATCGAGCACACCCAGGCGACAGTTCACGCTGGCGGCAGCCTGTTTGATCAATGCCAAGGCATGGATCAGTTCGACTGGCATGCGGTCTGTGCTGATGGCGAAGTTAAGGAGCGATCGCTGGGTTTGTGCACCCCAGAGAACCCCAGCGGGCACCTCAACAGTGCCCATGCTGTCGTGTTCGATACGCATCAGGTCAGCCATCAAGTTTTCGGCAAGGGGCAGAAGCAGATCACATTGATCTTCACTTGTTTTATGGGGTTTGAGAGCGCTTTAGAACCCATTCAATGATGGTAAAAAGACTGGCGAGACTTAAACGACTCAAATCATTCCAATTGGTTTAGACGTCCAGGGCATCGGATTCAGAGTCCGAGCCGTTGCCAGATCACGTCCAGGTTGGCTTGGTGTAGCTCTGTGCTGAAGCATTCGGCTAGCGCCTTGGCATTGAGAAGGGTCGATACTTCAGGATCGGCCTCAAGATTGGCGCGGAAATTACCCCCTTCGGTATTCCACGCAGCATGGGCGTTGCGCTGGACAACACTGTAGGCATCTTCTCTGCTCATGCCGTTCTCAACAAGCGCCAATAGCACCCGCTGACTGAACACCACGCCGCCATAGATATTCATGTTGCGGCGCATGTTTGCTGGGTAGATGCCAAGGCCCTGCACGACTTGGGTCATCTCTCGCAACATGAAGTGGAGTGTGACGGAGCAATCCGGCAGCATCATTCGCTCAGTGGAGCTGTGACTGATATCACGCTCATGCCAGAGGGCCACGTTCTCGAGTGCTGCGACGACATAGCTGCGTAGGACCCTTGCAAGACCACTAATCCGCTCAGCCCGAATCGGGTTGCGTTTGTGTGGCATCGCCGAACTTCCCTTTTGTCCCTTAGCAAAGCTCTCCTCCACTTCCAGCACATCGGTTCGCTGCAAGTTGCGGATCTCTGTCGCGAATCGATCTAGAGACGCCCCCACTAATGCCAGGGTCTGTACATAGTCCGCATGACGATCGCGAGAGATGACCTGGGTACTCGCGGTGTCTGGGATGAGGCAAAGGCGCTCGCATGTGAGCTGCTCAACCTTTGGATCCGTGTTGGCGTAGGTGCCCATGGCGCCACTGATCTGGCCTACAGCCACATCCCTCTCCAGCCTCTCCAGTCGCTCGGCATTGCGCATTGTTTCTGCTAGCCAACCGGCCAGTTTGAAACCGAAGGTGATTGGTTCGCCATGGATGGCATGGGAGCGGCCGATCATGACTGTGCCCTTGTGCTCCACTGCCAAGCTGCGGATCGCCTCTTGAAGGCTGCCCAGTTCTTGTTGTAGCAATGCCACAGAGTTTTTTAACTGCAGGGCCAGACCCGTATCCAGCACATCGCTGCTGGTCATGCCGACGTGGATGTAGCGGCCGGCATCCCCTACGTGTTCATTAACGTTGGTCAGGAAGGCGATGACGTCGTGGCGAACCTCTGCCTCAATCTCCAAGATGCGCTGTGGTTCGAAGGTTGCGCGTTCACGAATCTGCTGCATTTCAGCCTCTGGGATCTTCCCCAGTTGACAGTTGGCCTCACAAGCAGCGATCTCTACATCTAGCCAGCTTTGATACTTGGCCCTGTCGGTCCAAATCTCGCCCATTTCGGGCAGTGTGTAGCGCTCGATCAAGGGCTCACAGAAGGGCGGTTGATTCTTGAACTTAAGTCTTTGGATTCAGGCTGACTTGAGTCGACGGTGTTCAACTTCCCAATGAACATGTTGCCCCCAGGCCTGTTGCCGTACCCAGCAACGGCCACCTTTGCATTGGATCAATTGGAATGGCGGTAGATCGTTAGGTTGATTTTCAAGGGTCACAAAGCTGCCCGGCGGCAGTAGCTCCAGCACTGTGGCGAGTTGCTTTTGAGGAACAACATGGAGATTGCTGCGGCTTGTGTACCGATGGATAGCTATGGGTTGTGGAGGTTGGCCTTGAGACACGTCCTGGCGGGCGAGTTGCGGTGATCTTCTCGGAAGCTTTCGCTTTTTGCGGTGGTTAAGAGGTTTTTGTTTCGTTTTCAAGTCTGCTTTTATGACGAAATGTCCCACAAACAGCGTCTTGATCTGCAGCTGCTGATGAAGGGCTTGGCGAGTTCTCGCCATCAGGCTCAGCAGCTGATCCGCGCCGGCAAGGTGCGAGATGGTAATGGCCAGCTGCTTGATAAGCCTGGTCATGAGGTATCTCAGGAGCTTGAGCTTCGGGTTGAGCAGCCACCGAGATTCGTGTCTCGTGGCGGGGAAAAGTTGCTGGGCGCTCTGCGGGAGTTTCCTCTCAATGTTGAGGGACGAGTGTGCCTGGATGGCGGCATCTCGACAGGAGGTTTCACCGATTGCCTGTTGCAGCATGGTGCCGCTCGGGTTTATGGAATCGATGTGGGCTATGGCCAGACGGCCTGGGATTTGCGCAACGACCCTCGCGTGGTGCTGAGGGAGCGCACCAATCTGCGCACCCTCAGCCCTGATCAGCTCTACGGGGCTGAGGAGCCTTTGCCGAGCCTTGCTGTTGCTGATCTTGCCTTCATCTCCTTGCGGCTTGTGCTGCCTGCCATCAAGAAACTACTTAAGCCAGACCAATCAGAGGCAGTGCTGTTAGTGAAGCCCCAGTTTGAGGTTGGGCGTGAGCGGGTGGGTAAAGGTGGAGTGGTCAGGGATGCCTTGGCCCATGTGGAAGCCTTGAAGAGCGTGATCGATACATCAAGGTCTTTGGGTTGGTGGCCCAAGGGACTTATCGCTTCTCCGATCACTGGACCGGCTGGTAATCATGAATACCTGCTCTGGCTGGGTGACGAGACCCTCGCAGATTTTCCAGTTCTTGAGAGACTTGTGGCTAAGACGTTGGCCTAGAGGGCTTTGCTGTCACGATCACCGGTACGGATACGTACTACGGAATCCACTGGAGAGATGAAAATCTTGCCGTCACCGATTTCGCCTGTTTTGGCAGCTTCAGCAATGGCGTTCACGACAGCTTCCACCTTGTCGTCGTCGACGACCACTTCGACCTTTAACTTTTGCAGGAATTCAACGGTAAATTCCGAGCCCCTATAGCGCTCAACTTGGCCTTTCTGGCGTCCGAAGCCTCTCACTTCACTCACAGTCATGCCGATGATCTCGGCATTGACTAATGCAAGCTTGACGTCCTCAAGCTTGAAGGGACGGACAATCGCCTCGACTTTCTTCATGACGGCTTGATGTTGCTCGTTCAGAGATAAAGGAATTTTTCAGAAACGGCCTGGAACTGATAGGGCAGATAGATGACCGAGGCTCATTCCTGCGTTCTTTGCATCCTGGGAAAGGACTTCAGCGTCCAATTGAGGAAGCCTGACTTGGCTTGTAGCAAGCGCATCCCAGTGAGCATCCTCAAAATGGGTTTGTAACCAGAGCATTCCATGGATGCTGGCAGGACGGATCTGGATGCTGTCACCAGTGCCGATTAACCAGATGTCCATGAATGGGGCCCGTTTTCTCAACCCATTAGGGCTTTTTCGACGGGCCTTGGTTGTGGCTGTTGTTACCGATTTAGCTGTTGCAGCTTGTGGCGGCGTCATTTTGGCGGTGATGGTAGACCTTGCCGCGATAATTGAGTTCCACCTCGGTGTCAGCAGGTACTGCGTCATGCTTGAGGGGAGCCTCATAGCGCTGGCCGCGGTAGACATGCTTGACGGTGCTGTTGCTGGGTTGCTCGTGGTCAGCAGTCTTGTAGGCGACGCCGCGATAGGTGCGTTCTTGAGTGGTCATGGGATGAGCCTCGAAGGGATGGGGTTTTTGCCTTGATGGCAGAGGTGCCGCTTCGTGGAAAGGAGCGTTGCTTCGCCTTGCGGAGGGCTACTTCCTGCTGATGGATCAACGACGATGCGATGACCTAGCTCAACGTTTTGTCCTTCAATTCCTTTTTACAGTGATCACGCTGTTCATGGTGAACATTTTCGACTTTGTTATCTGAAGAGTTTCTTAAATTGGGTCTTGATGAGCGTTTTTGCGGTTTGCCTTGACTCCAAGGCGGATTCTTTCTCCTCTAAGGCCGAGCCATGAGCCGAGATCTAGGGTCCGTTTCAGGCATCGTTCCATCCCCGTGAGCAGTACTGAGGCGCAGGCATCTAAACCCCTCTATGGCGAACGGGTGATCGCTGAGGGTGAGCTGATCTGCTTTGACAATCCGAGGCCTGAGCGGCCCTATGAGATCTCAATTGAGTTGCCTGAGTTCACCTGTCAATGTCCTTTCTCTGGTTATCCCGATTTTGCTGTGTTACGTCTGCTCTATCAGCCAGGCCCGAGGGTGATTGAGCTCAAAGCGATCAAGCTCTATGTGAATAGCTATCGGAATTGCTCGATTTCACATGAGGAGGCCGCAAACAAGATCCTCGATGATTTGGTCGTCGCCTGTGATCCGGTCTGGATGCAATTAGAAGCAGATTTCAATCCGCGCGGCAATGTGCATACGGTGGTGCGGGTTAGCCATGGCAGTCGTCAGCCCTGTTGAGTCAATGCTGAGATGCTGGGGTGATCGAAGCAAGCAGGCTGGGGAGCTCATTAGCGAAGCCGGTCAGATTGCGGTTGCAGAGACCGCCAACGTGTAGGCATTCATTTTCAGGGTCGCCTACCGCCCAGAGTTGGCGAGTGGCAATCATGCTCAGCCCCCCACCCACAAGGGTGATCAAGAAACCGATGTAGACCAGAGGCACGCCCGGATCGCGCTTGAGAAGCAGGCCGCTGGCGGGTAGAACCTCGACGACGCGGATGGGTATTCCCTTCACTTCTGCCGTTGGGCCTGCTGGTCGCAGGCTGGCCAATTGCTCACCGGTGGCATCGAATACTTGTACTGGCCCTGCTTCGCTGGTGAGGCTCATAAGGACTGGCTCGCTGCCATCAGGGTTGGTCGGTAGTACGAGCCCCCAGACCTGTTCACCAAGCTCTGGGAAAGTGCGCAGAGGCAGCTGCAGCAGAGGGCTGCGGCCAAGTTGCAGTGTGATGGCAGCTAGAGACCAGTCTGCTTGATAGACAGTTAAGCCATGGAAGCGCAGCGGATGGTTGACACTGACTTCGTGCAACTTGGCAGTGTCCTGACCTGGTTCAAGCAGCTCTAGTTGTGAGCGGAACTGTTCAGGTCGACCGGCTGGGTCTCTTTCAATTCCGAAGTTCGTCAGGGTGAGCTTGAGATGGCTGTTCCCATCGCGGTTTAACAAGTCGAGGGAACGCCCCGGGGCGAGGAATTGTTCCAAACGATTTCCACCCAAGGAACCCCAGACGGCGCCTAGCATCAGCAGTACTAGGCCCAGATGCACAAGCATTGGCCCTGCTCGGCCGATAATCCCCCGACGCGCGGCAAGCCTGCCAGGCTGTTGTTGGACTTGCCATCCCTGTTGATGGAGATGGGCTGCCAGTTTGTCGATACTTTCGTTTTTTGGTGGGCTTGAGATTGTTTCGGCGATGGCCAGTTTGCTTAATTGACGCGGCTCCTGGTAGTCGATCCATTGCAGAGCTGCTTGCAGAGCAGGCCATTGTCTTCGCCAGCTGCAGAGGATGAGTGCAAGCCCAAGCCAGGCCAACAGCGCTAAAAACCAGCTGCTGGTGTAAACGTGATCCAACTGCAGGCGCAGAATCATTGAACCGTTGACAAAGCCCAGCCAGGGTTTGTCGCTATAGCCTTCCAGGTAGCTATCGCGGAGTTCTCCCTGGGGTATCGCTGTACCTAGGGCACTTGAGAGTGCGATAACGAAGAGCAAACCTATGGCTATTCGCAGGTCGGAGATCCAGGCAATAAGGCGTTTAAAGGTGGCCATAGGTTCAGCTCCAGCGGGCCAACAGAGTGAGAACGCCCGTCGTGAGTAGAACGGCTCCGCTCATGGGGGGGATCCAGCGGCCTAATGGTCGCAGTGCCAGTAATTTCGGCAGGATGGCAGCTGCGCTTCCTGCTAGCAGCAGTGGTAGGACCTGCCCAATGCCAAA
Source organism: Prochlorococcus sp. MIT 1303 (assembly GCF_001631965.1). Lineage (NCBI taxonomy): Bacteria > Bacillati > Cyanobacteriota > Cyanophyceae > Synechococcales > Prochlorococcaceae > Prochlorococcus > Prochlorococcus sp. MIT 1303. The sequence goes on along the minus strand of NZ_LVHK01000043.1, from coordinate 238,384 downwards.
GCAGGTGAGCAGCACGATTCCTACCAAAGGTTGACCACTCTGGGCGATCCATCCCAGTAGTACAGCCAGCACAGGTGTCGTGCAGGGGGAGGCGGCTAGGCCGAAGGCCAACCCGGCGGCCACTGGGGCAAGTGGAGCTGGAACGCGTTGCCGCCAAAGATCTGGATCTGGTCCTGCAGGCAGGGGCAATTTTAGGAGGCCCAGCAGATTCAGTCCCATGACTACCGCCAGCAGTGCTACCAGGGTGGGCACCACTCCAGGCACCTGGCCGTAAATCCGTCCGATCAGACCACTAAGGCTGCCAAGCAGTACCAGGGAACCCACAATGCCGCCACTGAATGCGATGCTGCGGCGCCAGGGGGCCTGATTGCTATCAAAACCTGCCAGATAGGCCAGGGTGACGGGTAGGAGGGAAAGGGAGCAGGGGCCTAGGCTGGTTAGAAAGCCGGCAGCAAAAACGAGGGCCAGGGTGAGCGGACCTTGATTGCTTAGCCCGTGGCTGAGCATTTGCTCACCGTTGCGGGCTAGATCTGAGAGAACCAGGTCCAGAGCAGGGATGGGTAGAGCCGGCTCAGCCGGATCAAATTACGGTATTTACCCTATCGACTGACGTCGCTGTCGAGGGGATCTGCCACCAAGGAGCCCTGTTGATTCAAGGGAACAACGGATCAACAGACCGGCAATCATGACGCTTGAGAGCAGTGAATTGCCTCCATAACTCACCATTGGCAAGGGCAAGCCGGTTGTGGGCATCACGCCGGAGGCCACGGCCACATTGATCACGGCTTGACCCACCAGGATCGTTGTGCAGCCGATAGCAACCAATCGCGACTGGTTGGTTCTGCAACTCAGAGCTACCCGTAGGCCGAGGAAAGCAACCAGCATCAGGAAGAGCAACATCATCACCGAGCCCACGAAACCAAATTCCTCTGCAAAAACGGCATAGATGAAATCAGTGCTTTGTATGGGCAGGTATTGCAGTTTTTGGGTGGAGAGGCCGAAGCCCTCGCCAAACCACCCCCCGGAGCCGATGGCAAGCAGGCTTTGTACGAGCTGGTAACCACTCCCTTGTGGGTCTTGCCATGGGTCGAGGAAGGAGACCACTCGTATGCGCTGATACTCATTGATCAGAATGCTGGTTGTGCCAAGCAGGCCGCCTGCCATGGCGGTTGCCAGCAAAGTCCGCAACCTCAGACCAGCGGCCAGTGCCATCAGCCATAGCAACATGCCCGTCAGTGCGGCAGTGCTGAGGTTGGGCTGTTTGAGAATCAGTAGAAGTAGGGCCCCGAAGATGCCAAGCCAGAGCAATTTCTCATCTGATCTGATGCGCTGCCAGTGGGCAAACAGGTTGGCGGCTTGCAGCACCACAAAGGGTTTGACTAGTTCTGATGGCTGGATCTGGAGAGGGCCGATCACTAACCAGCGACTGGCCCCATTGACGGTGCTACCGATGACTAGGGTCGCTGCGACGAGTAAGCAACTGAGCCAGAGGGCTGGTCCTGCCAGTTTTAGCCAACGGCGCAGACTGGTAGAGACAGCCAGGCCAAGCAGGCTCCAGCTGGCAGCCATCCATATCAGTTGTCGTTTGACGTAATAAGCACCTTCTCCCATTTCTCGAGTGGCTACCCACCAGCTAGCCGAGCCAAGCACCAGCAGCCCTGCCAGGCTCCAGAAGGCAAAAAGGGTAAGTAGTAAACGTCCTTCAGCGGGCCAGAGTGCCCAGGGGAGGGGGAGACGTTTTTGCCAGAAAGACAACTGATCGCTTCCATCATTACGGCTAAGCCGTAATGCCCCTTGCCGTTGTTTTTGACTCCGGCGGGATAGGACGGAGGAGCTGCTCAAGGGGGGAGATCTTAGTCAAGTTGACCTATTGAGACGTGTTAATAGCACTTTGCCAAGTCTTAATTGACAACAAAAAACTGCTTAAACAATATTGGACAAGAGAAGTTCAAGGGCATTCAGGAGATGTCATAGGTTCGATTTTTGATCTTCACAATCTTCTTTCTAGAAAAGAGTTTGATTTTGTCGATTCAGCTTTCTTCGCTTTGGGATATGTGCTGCAGGGGATGTCCTCACTCCCCTTGGGGGTGGCCATGAAATGCTCGCTTTGTTGCCAGGTCCCTTTCGATGTCCTCTGCTGCTCAGCCGTGCGATGAGGCCACACCTGTTGTCAGTGCTTTTTATGACCGCTTCCCTTACCCAGGAGATCCGTTGCAGGACGGGCCGCCGCCTGGATACAACTGGCGTTGGTGTGTGGATATGGCCTATGCGGTCTGTACCGGTTCTGTTGTCCGAAAATGTGCTGGTAGTGAGCCTCTGAAAATCCTTGATGCCGGATGCGGTACGGGTGTTAGTACCGATTACCTAGCCCATCTTAATCCTGGCGCGGAGATCCTGGCTGTGGACATTTCCCGAGGCGCGCTGGAGGTGGCTCGAGAGCGTTTGCAGCGTTCCGGAGGCAACGATCAGGCTCATGTTCGTATCGAGAACCAAAGCTTGCTCGAGCTTGAAGATGAGGGTCAATTTGACTACATCAATTCCGTTGGTGCGCTTCATCATTTGCGACAGCCGGAAGCTGGACTCAAAGCTCTGGCATCCCGTTTAAAGCCAGGGGCTTTGCTGCACCTTTTCCTTTATGCCGAAGCTGGTCGATGGGAAATTCATCGCATTCAGCGGTTTCTTTCGTCCCTGGGAGTGGGCACTGATGAGCAGGGCCTGAGATTGGCCAGGCAGCTGTTTGCAATCTTGCCTGAGGACAACCGCCTCAGGCTTAATCATGAACTGCGCTGGGCTATCGACTGCGTAGCCGACGTGAACTTTGCAGATATGTATCTCCATCCCCAGGAGACGAGTTACAACCTTGAACGACTTTTTGCTTTTGTCGCTTCAGCTGATTTGGAGTTTGTGGGTTTTTCTAATCCCAAGGTTTGGGATCCAGTAAGGCTGTTGCAGGGTGAATTGCTTGAGATGGCTTTGGCGTTACCGCAGCGTCAGCAATGGCAACTGATGGAAGAGCTAGATCCAGACATCAGTCATTTCGAGTTCTTCCTCTCCAAGGGGCCACAGGCCCCCCTGGGCTGGACAGATGATAAGGAGCTGCTAGCTGCTACGGGAAAGCTTTCTATCTGTCTCTGGGGCTGGCCTGGCCAGTCTTTGCTGGATTTCGAGATGGCTCCTCTAGAGCTAAGCGTTGAGCAAGTTGAGTTGCTTAAGGCAATCGAGGCGGCACCTGATACAGCTCTCGGATGTTTGCCGCTTTGCTGGGATTCGAAGCGGATCAGCTCTTTGGCCAGGGATTTGCAACGGCGGCAGGTGCTCTTGCTTTCGCCTGGAAATGTTCCAACTACATGATAGATTCCGCGGGCCTTTATCCAAGAGCCTCGGCGCCCTTGCTGGCAACCCCGCTGCTCCAGCCTGAAATTGACCCTCCAAAGGAGGGACAGGGTGGACTGGAAACAGCTGTGGAGGCTAGCCCTAACACCGAGCTCTCTATGGATCCTGAGTTGTCAGCTGTGGTTTCTACGACTTCATCTGACGACTATGCGCAGCTACAGCGGCGCTACATCCTGGCAACGTTGACCGTCTCCGCTTTTGCGGTGGCCGTCACCGCACTTTTCTTCGATCTTCACATCGCTAGCAGTTTGCTAGTCGGTGCCTTGTCTGGAGTTCTCTACCTGCGGCTTTTAGCTCGCAGCGTTGGCAAGCTCGGCAACGGATCGAAGAGTGTGAGCAAGTTTCAGCTTCTCGTTCCAGTGTTGCTTGTACTTGCGGTTTCTCGTTTGCCTCAGCTTGAGCTTCTGCCGGCCCTGCTCGGTTTTCTGCTCTACAAGCCCGCCATGATCCTGCAGGTTTTGCTTGAGTCATGAACTTGAACCAAACCTGGATCAACTGAATTGCCGGTTTGCCGGCTTCTCCTCAAACCGTCGTTTTCTCGACACCGAATTTCCAGCCTGATGGGTTCCTTGCCAATTGCTCTTCCCTTTGCCGAACTGGAGGTGGGTCAACACCTTTACTGGCAGATTGGCAATCTTCAGCTCCATGGCCAGGTGTTCTTGACATCCTGGATTGTTATTGGCGCCATTCTTGCCCTTGTTGTTGTGGGCACACGCAAGATGGAGCGTGATCCACACGGTGTCCAAAATCTTCTCGAGTTCCTCTGGGATTACATCCGTGATTTAGCTCGCACCCAGATTGGTGAGAAGGCTTATCGCGATTGGATGCCGTTCATTGGCACCCTGTTCTTATTCATCTTTGTAAGCAATTGGGGCGGGTCTTTGGTCCCATGGAAATTAATCCACCTCCCAAGTGGGGAGTTGGGTGCTCCTACTGCTGATATCAATACCACCGTGGCACTTGCTCTACTTGTGTCGCTCTCTTACTTCTATGCCGGTTTGAGTCGGAAGGGATTGCGGTACTTCGAGTACTACGTCCATCCCACCCCGATCATGATCCCCTTCAAGATCGTGGAGGATTTCACCAAGCCTTTATCACTCTCCTTTCGTCTGTTTGGAAACATCCTTGCTGATGAATTGGTTGTTGCGGTTTTGGTTTTCCTTGTTCCCCTCTTCCTGCCAGTCCCGGTCATGTTCCTTGGCCTGTTCACCAGTGCCATTCAGGCTCTGATCTTTGCCACCCTCGCCGCCTATTACATCGGTGAAGCGGTTGAAGAGCACCATTGATCAAACTCTGATCTAGCAAGGCCTAACCCCTCGGTCTGGCAAACTCCATGCGCGCAGGTCCGGCTTGTTCGGGCCCATCTCACAATCTCCGAGATGTCCCTGGCGCTGGTATCAACCTCTCGGTCCCCATCCGCGCTGTTTTAGCGCCCCACACCTTTAGTTCAACCATGGATTCCATTACCACCGCCGCGTCTGTTGTTGCCGCTGGTCTAGCTGTAGGCCTCGGGGCCATCGGCCCAGGTATCGGTCAGGGCACCGCTGCAGGCGGCGCTGTTGAGGGCATTGCCCGCCAGCCTGAAGCTGAAGGCAAGATTCGCGGCACTCTGCTGCTCTCTTTTGCCTTTATGGAATCTCTCACCATCTATGGCCTTGTGGTCGCCTTGGTGTTGCTGTTCGCCAATCCCTTCGCTGGTTGATCCAGACCGGAGTCGCTCGCTGGCTGCTCTCATCACCTCACGGCCATGCTTGTGAGTTGATCGGGACTCTTCCCAGAGGCAATAATCGCTCTCCAGCATTCACTCCGTTCTGAATCCTGCTTCAACTGCTGTCACTCTCGCCTCATGACCAGCTTGCTTCTGTTCGGTGCTGGAGGTCTATTTGACTTCGATGCCACTCTGCCGCTCATGGCGTTGCAGGTGGTGCTCCTCACCTTCATCCTCAATGCTCTCTTCTTCAGACCCGTTGGTCGGGTCGTTGAGGAACGAGAGGTCTATGTCACAACCAGTCGCGCTGAGGCGAAGCAAAAGCTTGCGGAGGCGGAGAAGCTGGAGTTAGAGCTCAAGGAACAGCTCAAGTCAGCCCGTATCGCTGCCCAGCAGTTAATTCAAGAAGCTGAAAAGGATTCTGAACAGCTCTACCGAGAAGCCCTCGCGATTGCAAATGCTGATGCGAATGCAGCTCGGGAGAAGGCTCGTCGTGAGATTGATGCTCAGAGGGATTCGGCCCTTAGTCAACTTAAGGGTGATGCAGAAAAGCTTGGTGATCTCATCGTTAACCGCCTGCTGGCAGCCAAATGATTAGTCCTTTGTTCTTTGCCAGTGAGGGTGGTTTCGGCCTGAACCTCGACTTGTTTGACGCCAACATTGTCAATCTGGCGATTGTTATTTTCGGTCTCTATAAATTCCTTCCTCCTTTTGTAGGGGGGATTCTTGAGCGCCGCCGTGTCGCCATTTTGGCTGATCTTCAGGATGCCGAAGAGCGTCTGCTTAAGGCCACCGAGGCTTTGGCTCATGCCAAAAAGGATTTGGCAGCTGCCCATCAGAAAGCCGAACAGATCCGCGAGGATTGCAAGCTTCGTGCTGAAGCCATTCGTCTTGACAGTGAAAAACGCACGGTTGAGGAGATGGCACGTGTTAAGCAGGGTGCTACAGCAGATCTCAATGCTGAAGCCAGTCGTGCTAGCGCTCAATTGCGTCGAGAAGCTGCCCGTATGGCGATCGAGAATGCACTATCTGCTTTACCTGGGAAACTCAATGCCGAGGCTCAATCCAAGTTGGTGAGTCAGTCCATCAAAAACCTTGGGGAAGCCTGATGCCACTGCTTAATACCATTACCACCCCCTATGCCGAGGCCTTTCTTCAAGTGGCTGAAAGCCGCAAGGAAGTCGATCAGGTGGTTGATCAGGCAAAGGCAGTTCTGGCCTTGTGGAACGACTGCCCTGAGCTAAGTGGGGCAATGGCCTCACCCGTTTTGGAAGTGGAGGCCAAGAAGGCTGCCTTGCAAAAGCTTTTTGCTAATCAGGTCACACCTTCTTTCCTCAACCTGCTGAAGCTGCTCGCCGATCGTCAGCGAATCGGCGTTTTGGATGCGGTGCTTGAGCGCTTGATTGAGCTCTATCGCGAGCAACGCAACATCGCTCTCGCCACAGTGACCTCTGCTGCTGAACTCAGTGAGCAACAACAGGCTGCGCTGCAAAAGAAAGTGCAGGCTGTGGCCAATACCGACAAGCTGGAGATCAATCTCAAAATTGATCCAGATTTAATCGGTGGTTTCGTTGTCAACGTCGGCTCCAAGGTGATCGACGCCAGCGTTGCTGGACAGGTTCGACGACTTGGCCTGGCACTGGCCAAGGTGAGCTAGCTCCCTACCTTTTTCCCTTTCTCACCCTCTTCCTCAACACCAACGCCTCCCATGGTTTCCATCCGCCCCGACGAGATCAGCGCGATTCTCAAGCAGCAGATCTCCGACTATGACAAGTCGGTTTCCGTCAGCAACGTCGGCACTGTTCTGCAGATTGGTGACGGTATCGCTCGTGTCTATGGCCTTGAGCAGGTCATGGCTGGCGAACTGGTGGAATTTGAGGATGGCACTGAAGGGATCGCCCTCAATTTGGAGGACGACAATGTTGGTGCGGTGTTGATGGGTGAGGGTGTTGGTATTCAGGAAGGCAGTACCGTCAAAGCCACTGGCAAGATTGCCTCAGTGCCCGTAAGCGATGAGATGCTGGGCAGAGTGGTGACTCCTTTGGGTCAACCGATGGATGGCAAAGGCGATATCCCCAGCACTGAGAGTCGCTTGATTGAGTCGATAGCTCCAGGCATCATCAAACGTAAGTCGGTGCATGAGCCGCTGCAGACAGGAATTACATCAATCGATTCGATGATTCCTATCGGTAGGGGTCAGCGTGAGTTGATCATTGGTGACCGTCAGACAGGTAAGACCGCTATCGCCATCGACACGATCATCAACCAGAAGGGAGAGGATGTTGTCTGTGTTTATGTAGCTGTCGGCCAGAAGGCTGCCTCTGTGGCCAACGTGGTTGAGGTGCTTCGCGAGAAGGGCGCTCTCGATTACACCGTGATTGTGGCAGCTAGCGCTTCTGACCCTGCTGCTTTGCAGTACCTGGCTCCTTACACCGGCGCAGCTATCGCTGAGTCGTTCATGTACAAGGGCAAGGCGACTTTGGTGATCTATGACGATCTAACCAAGCAGGCCCAGGCCTATCGTCAGATGTCACTGCTGCTGCGTCGTCCTCCCGGTCGTGAAGCCTATCCAGGAGATGTCTTCTATCTCCACAGCCGCCTTCTTGAGAGGGCAGCAAAGCTTTCTGATGCGATGGGTAGCGGTTCGATGACGGCACTGCCGATCATTGAAACCCAAGCAGGAGACGTGTCGGCTTATATCCCTACCAATGTGATTTCGATCACGGATGGTCAGATTTTCTTGAGTTCAGATCTTTTTAACTCAGGATTGCGTCCTGCCATCAACGTTGGCATTTCAGTGAGCCGGGTTGGTGGTGCTGCGCAAACCAAAGCGATTAAAAAGATTGCCGGCACGTTGAAGCTTGAGTTAGCTCAGTTTGATGAATTGGCTGCTTTCTCTCAGTTCGCCTCTGATTTAGATGAAGCAACTCAGAAGCAGTTGGGGCGGGGTAAGCGACTGCGCGAGCTGCTTAAGCAGCCTCAGTTTGCACCGCTGAATTTGGCTGAGCAGGTTGCGATCGTTTATGCAGGAGTGAAAGGCTTGATTGATGAGGTGCCAGAGGATCAGGTCACTCAGTTTTCCCGTGAATTGCGTGATTACCTCAAGACCAACAAGCCCGAGTACATCACCAAAGTTCAGACTGAGAAAGTGCTCAACGAGGATGCTGAGACCATTCTCAAAGCCGCCATCAACGAGGTGAAGTCGTCGATGCTGGCCTCGGCCTGACCCTGAAGGTAAACCCGGAGAACCCTATCCATGGCGAACCTCAAGGACATCCGCGACCGGATCGTTTCCGTTAAGAACACCAGAAAGATTACTGAGGCGATGCGTCTCGTAGCCGCTGCGAAAGTGCGTCGAGCACAGGAACAGGTGTTGCGAAGTCGCCCTTTCGCCGACCGGTTGGCTCGCGTGTTGGAGAACATTCAATCGCGAATGAGTTTTGAGATAGCAGATGCGCCTCTCTTGAAGACCAGCGATCTCAAAACCATTACCCTGCTTGCTGTTACAGGTGATCGTGGCCTTTGCGGAGGCTACAACTCCAACATCATCAAACGCACTGAGCAGCGCTACGCCGAGTTGAATGGCCAGGGATACAAGGTTGATCTTGTCTTAATTGGTCGCAAGGCAATCACCTATTTCAGCAACCGATCAAGCCAGTACACCATTCGGGCTACTTTCACAGGCCTTGAGCAAGTCCCAACCTCTGACGACGCAGAGTCGATCACTACTGAGGTTTTAGCCGAATTCCTTTCTCAAAGCACAGATCGAATCGAGGTGATTTACACCAAGTTCATTAACCTTGTGAGCTGCAATCCTGTGGTGCAAACCCTCTTGCCGCTTGATCCCCAGGGCATCGCCGAAGCCGATGATGAGATCTTCCGGTTGACGACGAAGGATAGTCGTCTCACGGTTGAGAAAGGTGTTGGGCCTGCTAATGAGCAGCCTCCGCTGCCTTCGGACATCATTTTTGAACAGAGTCCTGAGCAACTGCTCAATGCTTTGTTGCCTCTCTATCTGCAAAATCAGATGCTGCGTGCCCTTCAGGAATCGGCAGCTTCCGAGTTGGCCAGTCGGATGACTGCGATGAACAATGCCAGCGACAACGCTAAGGCCTTAGCTAAGACCCTCACGCTTGACTACAACAAAGCACGTCAGGCAGCAATTACCCAGGAGATTCTGGAAGTTGTAGGTGGGTCTTGTTCCTAGCCTTGCGCTTGATTTGACTTCAGTTAGCCGGTCTTTTAAGACCGGCTTTTTGATGGTTTGATTTTTTGCGATGCAGAACGGGTGAGCGGTGATCTTGGCGGTGTTTTTCGAGAGTGACTTCAATGGTGGCCTGAGTGTTGAGCCTTTCTCCTGAGAGGCTTGATCAGCATGATGCATTTTGATCTGGATCACTGCCACAGCTTTTGGCGTAGCTTTGCTTACACCATTGAGATTGATGGCTCGGAGCACAGCGTTTTTTGCCAGTTTTGTGGTGGCAGGATGTCTTCAATGAAGCCCAGTTTGGTGAGCATCTGAAGTGAGCTTGAATTTGTGTGTGATGCAGCTTGAGCTGGTCTGGTCTGCGCAGTTGCCTTTGCATCAGTTGCGGCCCTGGTTACGAGAACAGCTCGCTGCGCATGGCGAGCCCTTGCGATGGGCGATTACAGCAGTGGAATCCAATGGTGACCAGTCTCGCAAGTTGAAGATTGAGGCGGTTGTGGTTAGTTCTGACAAGTAAGGGGATGACGTTTTGATCCCTTCTTTTCTTCTCTCTGCAAGCGTATCGATCCCGCCTCCATTGCCTACCTTGCTGGTGGTGCCTACGGGGATTGGCTGTGAGATTGGTGGCTATGCCGGTGATGCTTTGCCTAGTGCTCGGCTGTTAGCAGCAGCTAGCGGTTGCTTGATCACCCATCCGAATGTGATCAATGGAGCGGCGCTTTATTGGAGCGACCCGCGCATTCAATACGTCGAGGGCTACAGCTTGGATCGTTTTGCGGCTGGTGAGCTTGGCTTGCGACCTGTGCGTCAGCAACGGATTGGTCTGTTGTTGGATTCTGGTATCGAACCGGAGTTGCGGCAGAGGCAATGGCAGGTTGCTGAGGGTTGTCGCGCCAGTCTTGGCTTGAATCTTGGGCCAGTGGTCACCACAGACGTTCCCTTGGAGGTGCGCTTAAGTGAAGGGAGTAGTGGGGCTAGCTGGGGTGAATTAGGCCAGCCCGATGCGCTGCTGCGGGCTGGCGAGCATCTTCGCGATGCCGGTGCCAGCGCAATCGCTGTGGTTGCCCGTTTCCCGGAGGATCCTCAAAGTGAGGCTCTGAGGGTCTATCGCCAGGGCAGTGGTGTTGATGCGCTTGCCGGTGCCGAGGCGGTGATTAGCCATTTGCTGGTGCGTGAGCTCGGCTTGCCTTGCGCTCATGCGCCGGCTTTGTCTCCACTGCCATGCGATCCACTTTTGGATCCACGTGCTGCTGGTGAGGAGTTGGGCTATACATTTTTGGCCTGTGTATTGGTGGGATTAAGTCGCGCTCCGGATCTTGTGCCACTCACAACTGAAGAGGCATTGCCGGCAGGAGCAGAGCTGTTGCATGCTGAGCAGCTTGGTGCCGTGGTGGCCCCGGAGGGTGCTCTTGGCGGTGAAGCGGTGTTGGCTTGCTTGGAGCGGGGTGTCCCTTTGATCACCGTGTCCAACCCGAGCGTGCTGAAGGTGACTCCAGAGGCGCTGGGAATCACATCCGGAGTGCAGAGAGCTCGTAGTTATGCAGAAGCGGCAGGATTGCTATTGGCTCTCAGGGAGGGGATTGCGAAGGACTCCCTGCAGAGGCCTTTGGATCGGTTGAGTGAGATCTTCCCCCAGCTCTGATACGCCACTGTCGTGATGCTGATTAAAAGCGTTGCGAAGCGGTGTTTTTGAGAGCTGGTTTTGTGGTGAAGGCTGTTTAGCGTAAGCATGCCATTGGATGCCTTGGTGGTAGCCCTAGGGCCTTGGCAACACCTGGATGACAAACGGAGCCTTGAATTGTGTTGAGCCCGGAAAGAAGTTCGGGGCGTTCGGTGACGGCTTCCTCAAGGCCCCGCCCGGCAATGCCAAGGATGTAGGGCAGGGTCACGCTCACAAGGGCTTCAGTGGAGGTAAAAGGCACCGCACCTGGCATGTTGCCGACGGCGTAGTGCTGGATGCCGTGGATGTTCACGGTGGGATGGGTGTGGGTGGTTTCTTGGCTGGTGGCGACACAACCTCCCTGATCGATCGCTACATCCACGATCACTGAATTGGGCTTCATTTGTTTCACCATCTCTTCATCGACGAGGGTGGGTGCTCGACCTCCGGGCGTCAGGACGGCACCGATCAAAAGGTCTGCAGTGGGGATGAGTCGCTCCAGCAGGCCACGGCTGTTGACAACGCTAATCAGCCTGCCGCGACGGCTTGATTCAAGGCTACGCAAGCGTTCAGGTGAGCGGTCTAGCAGCATTACTTCGGCATCCATGGCGGCGGCCAGCCTGGCTGCATTCCATCCCACGGTGCCAGCGCCCAACACGACCACCCGGGCCGGTTGCACGCCGGTGCAGCCTCCGATCAGCACGCCGCGTCCGCCATGAGGTCGTTCGAGCAAATGGGCGCCCACTTGTGCGGCTAGACGGCCGGCGATTTCGCTCATTGGTGCCAGTAGCGGCAGGCTGCCGTTTTCCAGTTGCACCGTTTCGTAACCCACGCCGGTGGTGCCAGCATTGAGTAGCGCTTCACCCACCTTCGGGTAGGCGGCTAGGTGTAGGTAAGTGAAGAGCACCATGTCTTGCCTGAGTAGACCGAACTCCTCTTCCTGAGGCTCCTTCACCTTCACGATGAGATGGGCTGCCCAGGCCTCCTCGCGGTTAACAAGCTTGGCGCCGGCATCAGCGAAGGCCTCATCACCAATGCCCGCTCCAGCCCCGGCACCAGCCTGAACCCTTACTTCTAGCCCCTTGTTGACCAGTTCTTTCACCCCGTCAGGAGTAAGAGCCACTCTCAGCTCATCGGCTTTAATTTCGGTCGGTACCCCGATGCTGGCTATTGGGGCCGAAAGAATAGAGGAGTCCATGGACGCCAATGACTTCTTTTAGGTTGGCGACATCAGGACAGCCTGACCAGGTTTTGTGGTGATTATTCGGCGGCGATCGGTAGCCGCCAGCCGCTGCCAAAGGCCTGTGAACTCACCTTCAGCAGGGGCGGGGCCTGTCGCCGTTTGAATTCGGCCCGTCGCAGTAATTGCTGCACCCGCCCAATCAGGGCAGGGTCATGTCCTCTGCTGACAAGTTGCTCCGTACTGAGGCGTTCTTCAATCAGAGCTTTAAGCAGAGGGTCGAGGAGGGCGTAGTCGGGTAGTGAATCGCTATCGCGTTGGTTCGGGCGCAATTCGGCGCTGGGAGGTTTTTGGCGGATTGTCGTACCGATCAGTTCGCCTTTAGTTGGTAGTCCTACCTCTTGGCGGCATGTTTCGGCGGCAGGGCTGTCAAGCCAATCACAGAGGCTAAAGACGTTGGTTTTGTAGACATCTCCAATCACGGCTAGGCCGCCGTTCATATCGCCATAGAGGGTGCAGTAGCCCACTGCTAGTTCGGATTTGTTGCCAGTGGATAGCAGCAGTTGCTCTTGTTGGTTGGCCAATGCCATCAGTAGGGTGCCGCGGATGCGGGATTGGAGGTTCTCTGCAGTAACGCCCTCGGGTGGCTTGCCGAGAGGAGGGATGAGGGCAGCCTCAAAATTCGTCATCAAGGTCGCAATCGACACAGTGTGGGTAGCCATCCCTAGTCGTTTGGCTAGAGCTAGGGCATCATCAATTGAACCGGCTGAACTCCAGGGTGAGGGCATCAGTAGGGATGTCACCTGATCGCCACCTATGGCCCCTGCAGCGATCACGGCCACGAGAGCCGAATCGATACCACCGCTAAGGCCAAGCAGTGCACGCTTAAAGCCACATTTGCCGGCGTAGTCACGAACACCTAGAACCAATGCCCGGAATAGTTTCTCCAGTGGTTCAATTGTAGGGATGTCGAGATGGGTGGCTGTAGAGGTTGCATCCCAGATGGCTACTGATTCGCGACAACTGGGCAATTGCAGGGCAAGCTCAGCATGCTCATCGACGACGAAACTGGCGCCATCAAAGACCAGCTCGTCGTTGCCGCCCACTTGATTCACATAGATCACCGGAGCGCTCAGTCTCTGGGCAGCCCTAGCGGCCAAGCGCTGGCGCAGAAGTTCTTTGGATTGGCTGAATGGCGAAGCCGAGAGATTAAGCAGTAGGTCGATGTTTTGTGGCAGCAGCGCTGCGATGGGGTCAGGGCCGGCAATGCGCTTGCCCTGCAGTGCTTCTTCCACCCAGAGGTCTTCGCAGATTGTGAGCCCAAGACGCCAGCGACGCCCATCGCGTTCAAACTCCAACACAGCCGGAGTTCCTGCCGGGCGGAAATAGCGTTTTTCATCGAAAACGTCATAGGTGGGTAGCAGTTGCTTGCGAGCTACCACCTGCCATTGGGAGCTTTTGATCAGGGCTAGAGCATTGAAGAGCTGGGGCAGTTGAGGGTCATGGACTTGCTCAGCTAGGCCAACGAGCACTGCCAGATCAGGGGCTTCGCGGGCAAGGATGCTCGCCATCTGGTTGAGCACATCGCTCTGTTGAACGAGGTGGTTGTGGCTAAGCAACAGATCTCGGGGTGGATATCCCCACAGGGAAAGCTCAGGCGTGAGTACCAGATCTGCACCGAGATCAGCAGCCTCACGGCAGGCAGCCAGAATCTTTTCGCCGTTGCCAGCCAGATCGCCTACAAGTGGATTGAGCTGGGCTAGAGCAAGGCGCATCAGGGACTGGTGGCGAGGCCGTAGAGGTTGTGTTCCAGAACCAATGGCCACAATGCTGCAGGGATCTGGGCCGGCTTGGGTTGACTGCGCACCTCAGAACTTGAGGTGGCGGGGATTTGCATTGGTAGCAGCTCGATACGACCACCCAAGCATTCCAGGGCTTCGAGTTGCTGTAGCTGTAGTGGCCAACCTTGACGAGGAGCAATGGCGAGGCGGGCGAGTTGCAAGACAGCCCGAGCATCTTTCCAGTGGGGGATTTGGCCGGCCAGATCACTGCCAACCACAAACACCAATTCGTTGCTAGGCCAGCGAGTGTTTGCAAGTTTCAGAGTCGTGATCGCCCATGGACTGCTGAGTTCTTGCACCAGCTCTAGCTGCGGATTAGCGATCGCCTTCACCAAAGTAGCCAATAGAGCTTTTCGATTCTCCAATGGGGCGCAGTGGCGTTTCATCGGGTTGTCGCTAGCCCAGGTGGCGACCTTTGGGAACATCGCCAACAAGCCTTCCAATAGTGCTTGGTGGCCGCAGGTTGGGGGGTCGGCGCTGGTGCCAAACAGGGCGATGGTGCCCTGATGCTTGCTCATGGAAGCAGGGTCTGAAGTTGGCACGCTTCGTTGGCCGCCAGCTCTGGCCAATCGATCAGCCAGCGCCTGACTTGAGGGTCGTTGGCAGCCAGGCGCCTTAGCAGTGCAGCTGGTTGGGCCTCGCTTCGTTGGCTGCCAAGCAGTAGTTCTCGTGCTGCTAGGCGGCCGGTGCGTCGTGTTGTGTGCACGGCGAGGGCTGCTTGAGCGAGGGCAACTGGTGCTGCTGGCGCCAGGCTTAAACCGCCAGTGAAGGGAACTGCCAGCAGCAGCAGCTGACGCACTGCGCTGAGCGCCAGTTGAATGCCCAGCTGAGCACCTCCTAGAAGGGCATTGTGGCTTGAGAGTCGGCCGAGTAGTTGCCGGGCTGCAGGGCCGCCGATCTGCAGGCCATAGAGCTGGCAAAGCTTGACGACCAAAGCAGTGTCACAAGCCATACCTCCTGCTAGATCCAGTAGCACTAGAGGATTGGCCGCCACACCGGAAGCTTTGATGGCGGCAAAACGGCCGATTAAGCCTTGGGCTGCAGCCTTGCTTCGCTGCAACCGTCCTCGCTTGAGGACCTGGTAAAAACGGTCGGCTTGGCGTAAGGCATTGAGAGCCAAAAGCAACTCACCCTGCTCCATCAGCAGGTGAATCAGGGCTTTGCGCAGCGGCTCCACTTGAGGGGGGCAGATCTTGCTACGCACAAGGCCATCAGCACGAAGCTGGGCCTCACGTGGCGCGGCGGCCACAGCATGGAGTTGGAGTTGGAGAGCTGCAGCGGGCAGGCGGCTGCGAATACTTGCCAAAAGTGCATTGCGCTGCTCTGGCGACCAGCAATCGCAGCGGTTGAGCACAAGCACGATCGGCCTGCCGCTTTTGAGCAGGGTCTTGAGGGCAGCTGCTTCGACGCTGGTGAGGTCGCTGTCAAGAACCAGCAGCACCAGATCGGCCTGCAGAGCTACCCTCGCCGCTAGCCGTGCCCTGCCGGCAGCAGCGATCTCATCGATGCCGGGAGTGTCGACCAGCTCTACAGAATCAAGATTATTAATCGGTTGGCACCAATCCACCGCTTGTTGGTGACGGGTGCAGCCATGGGCTACATCGGTGGCAAAGACGTTCTGCCCCAGTAGTGCATTGAGCAGGCTTGATTTGCCGACTCCTACTCGACCAAACACTGCGATTCGCAAGCGACGCTGCTCCAATCGCTTGAGTTGGCGATTCAGTGCGATCAGCTCCCCAGCGAATTGGTTGTATTCGCGGTTACTCAGCGATAGTTGTTTGACCCACTGGCTGAGTAGAAGGTGACAGCGCTCAGGAGTGGAGGGGGGTTGCGTCATCAGCTTGACTTCCTCCACCAGCCGGCCAGTACGGCCAAGACCGCTTCGGCACCGATCACGCCCACGAAACCGCCGAACTCATCAACCACCACTCTCACGCCGCTGTTGTCACGACGGAAGCCAGTGAGTAGTCGGTCGGCGCGAATCATTTCAGGTACAAATTCCACCGTTTCACTGAGGTCTGCAGGGGTGAGGTGACCATGACCCTGCAGAAGGGCGGTGAGCAGCCTTTCGCGGCTGGCCACGCCAAGAACTTTATCGACTTCTTTGCCAAGCACGACCCACCACTCGGCGTTGTGGGTGAGCAGTTCAGGGCGAAGTGTTTCAAGGTTGGCAGCAGCATCGAGGGTGGGAGCTGCCACCCGGGGGATCATCAGGTCGCGGGCTGTGAGGTCGTTGAGTTGGAACACCTTGGCGATCATGGCAGCTTCATCGGCTTCGATCTGCCCTTTTTGCGACCCCAGCCTTGCCAGCAGCCTGATTTCATTCTCATTCGTGCTCAGTTCGTTCTCGGCGGTAATTGTTGGCAATAACCGCTCGAGCAACACCACCACAGGGCGCATCAGCAGGCCCAGCAGGTGCAGCACTGGGGCACTGGAGAGGGAAACCGAGAGGGCCAGGCGGCTGCCGAGGGATTTCGGCAGGATCTCGCCCAGCACGATCACGAGCAATGTGAGACCTACCGAAAACAACGGCAAGGCCACATCACTGATGTTGTGCTTCTCAAAGACATAAGCCGCAAAGGCGCCAAGCATCAGGCTTCCGAAAATGTTGAAGCCGTTGTTGGCGATCACCAGTACAGAAAGAGTGCGTCCCAGCCGTTGACGTAGTTGGGCTAAGCGTCTGGCGCCAGCGATTGGTTGGGGCCGTGCTGCCAGCTCATGCACTTGCACAGGATTTACTGTGAGCAGTGCTGCCTCCACACCTGAGCACAAGGCAGAACCGGTGATAACGACAACGACCAATAGCGTTAAGACCAGCAGGTCGTTGCTCATGCCTGGCGGGGGGGAGTAAGGATGTCGTGGTTGATCACGACAAGTCGTAAATGCTTTGGCCACTCCTGATCATGGCCACGCAGTGTGACCGTCTTAGGCATCAGGATTAGTGCTGATCCGCTAATGGCGGACGATGGCATGGAGGGTTCCCCCTGCATGGTGTTCTGCTGCCATCCTGACGTCCAAATGCTGTTGTGTCTCTTGCCGTGATCGATCTGTGTATCTTCCATCAGCGTCGCGCTTGCTTGATGGCGCAATTGGGGGGTGTGGCAGCGGTAATTCCAGCGGCTTCGTTCGTGACGCATCACGCCGATTGCGAGTATCCGTTTCGTCAAAACAGTGACTTCTGGTATCTCACCGGTCTGGATGAGCCTGATGCGGTGGCTTTGCTTTTGCCCTATCGGCCCGAAGGTGAGCGTTTTGTGCTGTTTGTGCAACCCAAAGAGCCAACGACCGAGGTATGGAATGGCTTCCGTTGGGGTGTCGAGGGAGCAGTGGCGCAGTTCGGTGCTGATCGAGCTCATCCAATAGCTGAATTACCTCAGCTGTTGGGCGATTACCTCAAAGGCGCTGAAGCGATTGGCTTCAGGGTGGGGAAGCACCCAAAGGTGGAGCCGCTGGTTCTTGAGGCTTGGGCCAAGCAACTCGATCAGGCTCCACGCTGCGGCGTATCGGCGCTTGGTCTTGTCGCCCCTTGCCCTTTCATCCATCAGTTGAGGTTGCGCAAGGGGGCAGTGGAAATCGAGCGTATGCGTGAGACGGCTCGTATTTCTGCGCAAGCTCATCAGCTGGCTAGGAATACGGCGCGTCCGGGCATGAATGAGCGACAGCTGCAGGCTGTAATCGAGCAGCATTTTCTTGAGCAAGGCGCGCGCGGCCCTGCCTATGGATCGATCGTGGCCGGCGGCGATAACGCCTGCGTGTTGCATTACACCGCTAACAATGCTCCGCTTGTTGATGGTGAGCTGGTGTTGATCGATGCAGGCTGTTCGCTCGTTGATTACTACAACGGAGATATCACTCGTACATTCCCTATTAACGGACGCTTTAACGCAGAGCAACGCGCTCTGTATGAGCTGGTTTTAGCAGCGCAGCAGGCAGCGATCGCTGAGGTAAAACCGGGTGGCACTGCTGATCGCGTGCATGATCTTGCGGTGCGGGTGCTTGTTGAAGGGCTTGTGGAATTGGGTTTATTGCTTGGCAGTGTTGATGGATTGATTGAGCAAGGGGCCTACCGCCACCTTTATATGCATCGCACTGGCCATTGGCTTGGTCTTGATGTTCATGATGTAGGCGCCTATCGCCTTGGTGAGCATCCGGTGGATCTTGAGCCCGGCATGGTGTTAACAGTGGAACCGGGTTTGTATGTCAGTGACCGTTTGCCAGTGCCAGACGGGCAACCTGCGATTGCTGATCGTTGGAAGGGGATCGGCATTCGTATTGAAGATGATGTGCTGGTGAGTGAGCAGGGGAATGAGGTGCTCACATCGTTAGCTGAGAAAAGTGTTGAAGCCATGCAGCGATAAGCGATAAGGGAGTCACTTAAGAACTGCCGGCTATTGCAGCGCAGCGAGATGTGGAAACTGCAGCCAGATGGCAGTAAGCGTTTTGCTCGAGCCATGGGCTGGCGGCATCAGCGCTTAAGCATTAGCCATGCTTCCAACCAAATTCCTTAGCAGCTCTGCGCGAGATTAAGGGGATGGACGAACCTGGCCAGACGACATCTTCACCAGTTTTTGAGGGTCTCGATCGCATCGGTTGTACAGCTCAGAATGTGATCGGCGCCGGCCTGCTTCAGTCGATCTTCATAGGCGTTGCGTGCTTCTTGTTGCTCGATCCCATGCAAATGGGGTGGCGCTATGGCCAGGCTCATCCATTGCTGCTCGGGTTGTTGCTGGCGGGCATTGATCACTGTGCGGACATCGGCCACCGTGTCGCCTAGGTAGGCGACTGTTGGAACGCCTTGACCCAATCTCCTACCAGCAAGTTGGCTGGCTAGTTGAAGCAGGCCAGTGGGATCTGGTTTATCAGGTGCTTCGCCCATGGCGATCAAGGCTGGATGCTTGAGCCCCAAGCGTTGTTCCAATACAAATCGGGCAGAAGGAGGCTCAGCACCGCTAACAAACCCCCAGGCGAAGCCGAGCGAACTCAGCTCCTCAAAGAATCTTTGATTGACCAGCAGTGGCTCATTGCGGATAAAGCCCTGCCAATTGCTGGGGTCGCGATTGGGATCACCGCCAAAATAAAAACGACTAAACACCTCTATGAGCTGCTCGCGGCTCGGTAGCTCTAGGGCTTGGTTACTGCTTCTCTGATCACGTCTTAGGAGCTCCAGGCTGGCGTCCCAGTCGTTATTCCAGATGCCTTCTGTTTTTAGTGCGTCGATCTCAGCGACGCTGGGACGCCAGCCGCTGTAATGGTGCACTGTTTCCTGGATGGCGCGGCGGTAGCTGGCTGCTACATCGCGGATCACGCCGTCGATGTCAAACAGCAGCAGGCCTTGCAGGTTCAGTGGATAGAGAGTGTTGAGCGACTGTTAGGTTAGTTGTTTGTTCAGATTCCTTGAGCGCAGAGAGCATGACGGTTTCCGAAGGCGCTGCCGCTGATCAAGAGGTCGCGAGCACGGACGCTGCAGTGGCTGAGGCACATCCACAGGCCACGACGGACGTCGTTGAAGATAAGGCGCAACCCAAGGAGGAGCAGGCCAAGGAGGAGCCTCAGGAAGGCCGTCCTGTGATGCGTGGTGGCAGTGCTGCTTTAGCGACTGCAACGATCGATGCTGATGGTGTGCCT
The DNA here is from genome assembly GCF_001631965.1 of Prochlorococcus sp. MIT 1303. Lineage (NCBI taxonomy): Bacteria > Bacillati > Cyanobacteriota > Cyanophyceae > Synechococcales > Prochlorococcaceae > Prochlorococcus > Prochlorococcus sp. MIT 1303. The sequence continues at coordinate 218,770 of NZ_LVHK01000043.1, read as the reverse complement.
TCTGGATATACCCCAAAGGCCGATGAAGGTCGTTTCTTGCTGAAGATTCTGTGGTTGCCAGACAACGTGGCTTTGGCTGTTGATCAAATCGTTGGCGGTGGTCCCAGCCCTCTTACGGCTTACTTTTTCTGGCCTCGCGAAGATGCCTGGGAAACACTTAAAGGTGAGCTAGAAGGCAAGAGCTGGATCACCGATAACGAGCGCGTTGAGGTGCTCAATAAGGCCACGGAAGTGATCAACTACTGGCAGGAAGAGGGCAAGGGTAAGAATCTCGAAGAAGCCAAGCTCAAGTTTCCTGACGTCACCTTTTGCGGTACGGCTTAATCAAGCCAGCCGATCGAATGAAGCCTGCAGACCCGTTCCGCCTTTAAGGCGGAGTTTTTTAATGGGGAGACTGAAGCGGAGGCTTCATGGGCGAGCTTGCAGTTCAGGCTCCAGGGGAAGCGTCTTGCTCAAACGCAGCAGCAGCTTCCAAGGTGGCCTTGACCTCAAACAGCTCCTCAGCCAGCTCAGCACTGATCGTGAATGTGTCGATTCCTTCTGCCGCTAAATGGCTGAGATCACGACGATTGCGCAAACTAGCCACCAGGAGTTTGCAGCTACTGCCAACTCCTTCTAGGGCTCGTTGCATTGCTATCAATTCGGTGTAGCCATCACGGCCTTGATCGTTAATCCGTCCGAGGTAGGGGGCGATGTGTTGAGCACCCAAGGCTGCAGCGATCAAGACCTGGGGGGCTTCAAAACAGGCCGTGAATGTGATGGGGATTTCTGCTGCGATCAGTGTGCTTGCTGCTTGGCTTCCTGCTTGGGTAATCGGCAGTTTGACGTGAACAGTGAGAGCTGGAGTCGTTAATTGGGCCAAGGCAGCGCCGCATTCTGCTAGCTCGATGGCATGCTTTCCCCATGCTTGAAGATGCAGCTCTAAACAACCCAGTCGTTCGGCGGCAGCAGCCAAGCTCTTGAGATGATCAAGTTGGCAGGGTTGTTGGGCTCGTCTCAGCAGTGTTGGGTTGGTTGTGATGCCACTAAAGAGACCTGTTGGAAGCCATGCTTCCCATTTGCTTGGGTCTGCGCTGTCGAGTAAGAGCTGCAGCGTCAACTCAATGTCCTCAGCAGCTGCCTATGGATTTGCTTATTTAGTGGCTTGAACTCGTGCTCGGGCGCGATTGAAGTTCTGTTGTGCCTTTATTTTTTCGGTTGATGGTTCCTGGCCTTCCATTTGGTTCACTTTGGCCTTGGCTTGTTCCAGCTCTGCTTCAGCCGTTGTTGCATCAATGCTCTTGCCGAGTTCGGCACCATTCACCAACACGGTGACATCGTCTGCTTCAACTTCGGCGAATCCACCCATCAGGGCAATGGAGTTCCAGTCCCCATTGGTTCGAACCCTCATCACACCGATATCCAGGGCTGTGACAAGCGATATGTGGCCTGGCAGGATGCCAATCAGGCCTGTGGTGCTGGGAAGAATCACCTCTTCGGCAGTGCCGTCGAACACACTCTGGTCAGGTGCCAGAACGCGGAGGGTGAGAGACATGGTTCGCAGGCTTAGGTTTGACGTGGAGAAACTGAATGGGGATGAAAGTGATTAGCGGGGAGATGTCTCACTCCCCGCTGGGCTTCAACCCTTTGCTTCTGAAGCCATCTTCTCGGCCTTAGCTTTGACCTCGTCGATGTTGCCAACCAGGTAGAAGGCTTGCTCAGGGAGATGGTCTAGTTCACCGGACATGATCATATTGAAGCCGGCGATGGTTTCTTCCAGCTTGACGTACTTGCCGGACATGCCAGTAAAAATCTCGGCGACAAAGAAAGGCTGGGAAAGGAACTTCTCAATCTTGCGGGCACGATCTACTGTGCGGCGATCATCTTCTGAGAGTTCGTCGAGACCAAGGATTGCAATGATGTCTTGCAGTTCCTTGTAGCGCTGCAGTGTGGCCTGCACGCTTCGTGCTGTGCGGTAATGCTCATCACCAACAACTGATGGCTGAAGCATGGTGCTGGTGGAATCCAAAGGATCCACAGCTGGGTAAATGCCCTTGGCGGCCAATGCACGAGCCAGCACAGTTGTGGCGTCTAAGTGGGCAAATGTTGTGGCTGGTGCGGGGTCGGTGAGGTCATCTGCGGGAACGTAGACGGCCTGAATTGAGGTAATCGATCCCTCTAGGGTTGAGGTGATGCGCTCTTGAAGTGCACCTACGTCGGTACCAAGGGTGGGCTGGTAACCCACGGCGGAAGGCATGCGACCCAACAAAGCAGAAACTTCTGATCCGGCTTGCACAAAACGGAAGATGTTGTCGATGAACAGCAGCACGTCTTGCTTGTTCACGTCGCGGAAGTGCTCAGCCATGGTGAGAGCTGAAAGACCAACGCGCATCCGGGCGCCAGGGGGCTCATTCATCTGCCCGAAGCAAAGAGCTACCTTCGACTTCGATAGGTCGTCGGAGTTGATCACTCCGGATTCTTTGAATTCCTCGTAGAGGTCGTTGCCTTCACGAGTGCGCTCGCCCACACCACCAAAGACAGACACACCACCGTGTTCTTTGGCGATGTTATTGATCAGCTCCTGAATCAGCACGGTCTTGCCCACACCGGCGCCGCCGAAGAGGCCAACCTTGCCGCCTTGACGGTAAGGAGCCAGGAGATCAATCACCTTGATGCCAGTTTCAAAAACTGTTGGTTTGGTCTCTAGCTCAGTGAGTTTTGGTGATGGCCTGTGAATCGGGGCAGTTGCATCGGTTGTAACAGGACCCTGCTCATCAACTGGTTCGCCGAGCACGTTGAAGATCCTGCCCAGAGTGGCTTCACCAACGGGCACGGAAATTGCAGCGCCGGTGTCGAGGGCTTCCATGCCACGAACCAGACCATCCGTGCTGCTCATGGAGACCGCACGCACTCGATGGTCGCCGAGGAGTTGCTGCACTTCGGCAGTGATGGCAACATCCTGACCGGATGGGTTCTTGCCCTCAATGCGAAGGGCATTGAGGATCTTGGGCAGCTTGCCGGCAGGGAATTCCACATCCAGAACCGGGCCAATCACCTGACGAATGACGCCCTTGGTGCCGGCGGTGGCGGTAGCTGCAGCGGCCATAAGAAAATAGAGTTTTGCAAGGGGTTGCGTGTCTAACGCATTCCCTTTCAGAGCGGCGCAACATTACCACTGCATGGCGAGATCTTCTCAGGGTTCGGTGACCCGCACAGGGATCGACTAGTCGGCACAGCATCAACACACATAGGGTTGGCACTCAATGGCCACGAGTGCTACTCCAGGTCGTTATGTGGTGCTTCGGCGCCCTGTTCTTGCTCTTTCAATACACCCATGGCAGCTGTTTCTCTCAGCGTCTCCACCGTTAAGCCTCTCGGAGATCGCGTTTTTGTGAAAGTCTCTGAATCAGAGGAGAAAACTGCGGGCGGCATCCTTTTGCCTGACACCGCCAAGGAAAAGCCCCAGGTGGGCGAGGTGGTTCAAGTTGGCCCTGGAAAGCGCAATGACGATGGTTCCCGCCAGGCCCCCGAAGTGGGAGTTGGAGACAAGGTTCTTTACAGCAAGTACGCAGGTACAGACATCAAGCTCAGCACAGATGAGTACGTGCTGTTGTCCGAGAAGGACATCCTTGCTGTCGTCAACTGAGCTTTGCGGCTGACTCTGACTTTCAGCTGACACCGGCTTTCAACTGACCAAATCCATCATTTTTAAAGGACAACGCCTCCCATGGCTAAGCGCATTATTTACAACGAGCAAGCTCGACGTGCCCTTGAGCGCGGCATTGACATCCTGGCCGAATCCGTGGCCGTCACACTCGGGCCCAAAGGCCGCAATGTGGTGCTTGAGAAAAAGTTTGGGGCACCCCAAATCATCAACGACGGTGTCACCATCGCCAAAGAGATTGAGCTTGAAGATCACATTGAGAACACTGGTGTTGCTCTGATCCGTCAGGCAGCTTCGAAGACCAATGACGCTGCAGGTGATGGCACGACCACAGCCACTGTTTTGGCTCATGCCATGGTGAAGGCCGGCTTGCGCAATGTGGCGGCTGGTGCCAATGCAATCTCCTTGAAGAAGGGTATCGACAAGGCTTCCGACTTCCTCGTCTCCAAGATTGAGGAGCTCGCCAAGCCGATCAGTGACAGCAACGCCATTGCACAGTGTGGAACCATTGCTGCCGGCAACGACGAGGAAGTGGGTCAGATGATTGCTGACGCCATGGACAAAGTTGGCAAGGAAGGTGTGATCTCTCTTGAAGAGGGCAAGTCCATGACCACTGAACTGGAGGTCACCGAGGGGATGCGTTTCGATAAGGGCTACATCTCCCCTTACTTCGCCACTGACACTGAGCGGATGGAGGCTGTGCTGGATGAGCCCTACATTCTCCTCACTGACAAGAAGATTGGCTTGGTACAGGATCTGGTGCCTGTGCTCGAACAGATTGCCCGCACTGGCAAGCCCCTGCTGATCATTGCTGAGGACATTGAGAAGGAAGCTCTCGCAACCTTGGTGGTCAATCGTCTTCGTGGTGTGCTGAATGTGGCTGCCGTGAAGGCGCCTGGGTTTGGTGATCGCCGTAAGGCCATGCTCGAAGACATGGCAGTGCTGACCAATGGTCAGTTGATCACCGAAGACGCCGGTCTTAAATTGGACAATGCCAAGCTGGAAATGCTTGGTACAGCGCGCCGTGTGACCATCAATAAGGACACCACAACGATCGTTGCCGAAGGCAATGAGACGGCGGTGAAAGGGCGTTGCGAGCAGATCAAAAAGCAGATGGACGAGACTGACTCGACCTACGACAAAGAGAAGCTGCAGGAACGACTTGCCAAGCTGGCCGGTGGCGTTGCTGTTGTGAAGGTTGGTGCTGCCACCGAAACCGAGATGAAGGACAAGAAGCTCCGTCTTGAAGACGCCATCAACGCCACCAAGGCAGCAGTTGAGGAAGGCATCGTCCCAGGTGGCGGCACCACACTGACTCACCTTGCTTCTGATCTGCAGAAGTGGGCCAATAGCAACCTCAGCGGTGAGGAGCTCATCGGTGCCAACATCGTGGAGGCTTCCCTGGCTGCTCCCTTGATGCGCATTGCTGAGAATGCCGGCGCCAATGGTGCTGTCGTGGCCGAGAACGTCAAGAGCAGGCCCATCAGTGACGGCTATAACGCTGCTACTGGGGATTACATCGACATGCTTGCTGCAGGCATTGTTGACCCTGCCAAAGTCACCCGTTCTGGTTTGCAGAATGCGGCCTCGATTGCTGGCATGGTGCTGACCACAGAGTGCATCGTTGCTGATTTGCCAGAGAAGAAGGAGGCAGCTCCTGCAGGCGGTGGCGGCATGGGTGGTGACTTCGACTACTGATCAAAGCCGGGACTCTTCGGAGTCCCACAAGTCACATGTCACATGTCATCAAGAACAGATCAAAAGCACCCTTCTGGGTGCTTTTTTTTGGCCGATATCAAGGACGATCGCTGGTAGTAACTATTAGAGAGTTGTGCTGATCAAGAGTCATGATCATTGCTGTCTTGATGCTTGCATTACAAGATCAATTTGAAGCCGAACTTACTGTAGAAATTTTTATGATATCGCTTTCCTTAATGCATAGATAGCGGCACCAGTGCGTTCGTAAATGTGTGCTTTTGTACGCTTCATTTCGATGCCATATGGATTAGTGAAGATCGCAAATAGTATGCGCGCAAATCTAAATAAATTCTTCTTTGTTGATGTTTTGTTTGCGCCTTCCTGTTTGACCAGTAACAGCATCTCCCCATCAACAATGTTATTGTCGCCAAATGCTTTTAGCATCTTTTCTTTCTCTGAACTGTTGATCGTATCGAGGATGACCCTTAGGCCTCTGATTGAGTCTCGGTCACCTCTTGCAACCTCCCTGGTAATACTTTGATAGAGGTTCTCCCATTTGTATGGCTCTTCTTTGAATAGATATGATGCCGGACTGCTTGAGCTTGCCTTTGATAATCTCGCCTTTTCGTCTTCTTCATTTTGTTGTGATTTCCAGTAGTCATATAAAGGAGAGGCCTTCTCTATGATTGTTGCAAGTTCTTTTCCTTTGGGAGGCATTTGATTTTCAGGGCAAATGATTTTTTATGGGGAGGTATATTTATGGGGCACTGATATGCTGGCAAGAATGCCACTGTATGGGCTGGCAGCCTCTCGCTGAGCTGCGGATCGGCTAATTATTTGACGCTTTGATGGTCAATACCTGTTTCTTTCTCATAGGCAATGACCAGATCAACCAATTCTTTCTTGAGTAATCCTTTTAGCTTATCATTTGAGTCCTTGGCGGGAACTATTTGCTTTTCATTCGTTTGTGTGTCTTTCGTTACCCCATCATTAAGCAGAGAGACAAGCCTTTTAAATGAGTCAAAAACAATAAAAGTAATCCTGATAAGAAGTAAGATGATTGTATCGGTCGTGATCTTTTCTTCTGGCGCTTTTGACGTCTTCTCCTCTGGTGCCTTTGCCATTTTGGGTTTCCGATAAATGTCTTGTCGATAAGAAATCAATAGAGCAAGTCGCCATCACCTACACTTTGATTATAGCTTGAATCCCATTTGGAGCATAGTGTTTAGCCTCCTGATTTTAGCAAAGGAGCTTTGACTTGCTTTTGAGAGCAAGAAGCTTTGATGCTTGACTTCTCATCCCTTCGTTTTGTTGTTGTATTCATTATAAGGCGCAGAAGCAGATTGTAATTCTTCGACTATGCATCAGAGATTCTCTCTTTATTGCCTTTGCTGCTTATCGTATACACCATAACTTGATATGTAATTTGAGCCATCTGTGCTTAATTAAGCATCACTAAAATTGCTTTTTTGGCTCAGTGATGAGATTCCTCTTGTGCTCAAGATGGTCTTTGCGTTCCTGCTGCTGCTTTAGGCCAGCGCATGTTGCTGATCGAATGCAATTACCTATTTAAATAATAACTTAAGGCAGGTAATCTTTTGAATAAGCTATGTCTATGCTAAATCGCGGTGAGTTTGGATAGGCCTGTTTTCCTTCCTGTTGCCATGCTCAACTTTCTTTTTTGCTTTGAGGTGTATTCCACTAGCTGCCTTGCTTCTGAGTTATGCAGGAGGGGTTAAGTTTCAGTTTGGCATGCAAAAACATGGTGATGAGTTCGATCTGGATTGGCGAGGTTCATCACATGTTTGTTCAATCCTTTTGGCAATGATCTTGCTTGCCTACGGAGGAATCAAAGCTCAGCTCAAGTGAGCCAGCCAGCGCTAAGGATCACTGCAAGAGTCAAGAATATTGCTAGGCATGTCCAGGTGATCCTGTCCAAGGTTGCCTCGGCACTGCTGGTGCTTGTGAAACTGGAGCTGCCGCTAGCGGATATCCCTCCCATGCCACCACCCTTGGGGCTATGCAACAGGACCAACAGCATCAAGAGCACGCCAGAAGCGACCCAGACCCAGGAGAGAACAGAGGTAATCATGGCCTCAGTCTAGGGATGTGTTGATCATGCTCTGACCTCAGCTCGTGATCGTTCGCCTCAAACGGGTTGAGGGAGTCTTGCAGAGGGTGTTGGTGACTCAATGGCTTGAATCAACGTTAAGCCTGACATGGCATCGGGCTTAGGTAAATCCAGCAGTTGCAGCAGCGTGGGTGCGATGTCAGCCAGGCCACCGCCTGCACGCAGCTGGATGTCATTGCCGTAGCCAGACAGCTTGCGTTTCTCTCCTTCTACCAAGATCACAGGCACGGGGTTCGTGGTGTGAGCCGTCCAAGCCTGACCATCTGAACCTTGCATCAGTTCGGCATTGCCATGGTCTGCCGTGATCAACAGAGTGCCGCCCATTCGTCCGGTCGAATCCAGCAATCGGCCGATGCAGCGGTCAACGGTGCTGATGGCTTCCTGAGCGGCTCCCATCACACCGGTGTGCCCGACCATATCTGGATTGGCGTAGTTGATGATGACCAGTGAATACACGCCACTCTCAATCGCTTTCACACAACTCTCGGTCAGCGTGTCCGCAGCCATCGCTGGAGCCAGGTCGTAGGTGGCCACGCGGGGGGATGGCACAAGATGACGCTCCTCGCCTGCTAGTGGCTGTTCGATGCCACCATTCATGAAATATGTGACGTGGGGATACTTCTCTGTTTCGGCGGTGCGGTATTGGCGTAGGCCGTGTTCAGAGACCACCTGACCGAGCAGATCGTCGAGTGATTCGGCTGGGAAGGCAACTGCTACAGGGAGATCGTGTTCGTACTGGGTGAAGGTAACGACATCGAGGCTGGGCTGATTGGCTCGAGGGAAACCATCGAAGTCTGGAAGAGTGAGGGCTTGCACCAATTGCCTGGCGCGGTCAGGACGGAAGTTGAACATCACGAGGCCATCCCCGTCTTTGAAGTAGTTATTGCTAAGACGTGTGGGTTCTAGGAATTCGTCGGTGGTGCCGTTGGCATAACTTGCGCTGAGAACGTCTTCGGCAGTGACTCTGCTGATCGATTGATTTGGGTCGGTGAGTACCTCATAGGCCCTGATCGTGCGCTCCCAGCGGTGGTCACGGTCCATGGCCCAATAGCGGCCGCAGAGGCTGGCTAACTCACCCACTCCACTGGCGTTGATGGCGTCTTCGATTTGCTGTAGGTAGTTGCTCGCGCTTTGAGTCGGGGTGTCTCGTCCATCGGTGATGAGATGCACTGCCACTTTGTTGAGCCCAGCGGCGGCAGCCCAGTGCAAAAGACCGCAGAGATGGTTGATATGGCTATGGACACCGCCATCGGAGCAGAGTCCCAACAGGTGAAGTGTGCCGTCAGACTTGCGCAACCGTTCGGCTAAGGCAATCAGGGCAGGAGTTTGCCCCAGCCTTCCGGCTTGTACGGTTTCACTAATGCGAACGAGTTCCTGACGGATCACCCGGCCAGCACCGATGGTGAGATGACCGACCTCAGAGTTGCCCATCTGGTTGTCTGGCAGCCCGACAGCGGCACCACTGGCTTCGATCAGGGTGTGGGGGTAGGCATGCCATAGGGCATCCATGATTGGAGTCTCAGCACTACGGATGGAGTTGTGCTCAAGTTCCTCACGATGTCCCCAGCCATCAAGGATCGCCAGCACTACAGGTGCAACCCGGCCGAAATGCCTTGAATTTCCGGAACTGCTGCTGGACATGTTCACACTCGGCTATTGCTTATTAAGGACTTCTCCGGATTGAAGTTACTTCCTCCTTTGGTCTTGGTCTGCATTTGTGCTGACTTCCGTCAGCTTTTACGCATTGATTGTTGTTGGAGGCAGGAGAAGATCGGCATAAACTCACGTCTTAATCGTCACGACCATGATCGACAAAGGTAGTGATGAACGGGTTGAGATCCTCTCTGAGCAGGAGCTCGGTCGCACCCTTTCGCGCCTTGCTTCTCAAGTACTCGAGTCTGTTTCTGATAGTCGGGAGCTTTTGTTCCTGGGAATTCCTACGCGAGGGGTTCATCTGTCTCGTGTCTTGGCCAAAGAGTTGGAACCCATTGCGGGCCATAGCATTGATCAGGGAAGTTTGGACCCCACCTTTCATCGTGATGATCTGGGTCGAGTCGGTACTCGGATGGTGCAACCCACCGATCTCCCCAACAGCGTTGAGGGGCGAGAGGTTGTGTTGGTGGATGATGTGATTTTTACCGGCCGCACAGTGCGCGCTGCCCTTGAAGCTCTTCAGGCCTGGGGCAGGCCTCAGCGGGTGATGTTGTTGGTGATGGTGGATCGCGGGCACCGGGAAGTGCCGATTCAACCAGATTTCTGTGGTCGCAAAGTGCCGACTCGTCGCACGGAAAGCATCGAATTGCGCCTCTCTGATGTGGATGGAGAAGAGGGGGTTTACTTGCGCCAGTTGCCTTGATAGAGGACTACACGCTGAGCTGGTGAACTTTGTGTTCATGCATCGGCGCTGTTCGTCTTGATGACAGAGGTCAGTTCAGCCCATGGTCGTCTTGCCTTTGGATTGCGTTGAGGTTGGTGTGGATCAATCAGTTACTGCACGGTGCCAAGCTTTTGCTTGCCTAGCCGCTCCCCACTGCGTAGATCTAGCCCCTCCATCTGCAGCTGGGCATCGTCATCGATGGAGAATTGCAACCTCAGGCAGTCTTGCCCCGGCTGACCGGGTGGTTGTAGTTCAAGCGAAGTTGTAGGGCAGGTTCCTGGCCAGGGATGCAGTTTGCGCTCTGCTGGCTTTGATTGCAGGGTTGGCATGCCATCGATGTAGATGACCTCATGGCTCTCGTTGATGTCTGGCTCAGCAAGCACCACCTCCAGCTCCAGTTGATCGATCCGGCTGGCGGCCAGCACAAGCTCAAGGGGGGCGGTTGTTGGCCAGGGTTGACCGGCGAGGAACAGCGGATGCCAATGATGTTGTCCACCGCGCTGATCCCAGCAGCGCAGAGATACTCCGCGGTGCAGTACATCCTGAACTTTGACCCCCGGTGTGAGTTGCAGGGCTCCAACAGCAACGGCCTCTATGGGTGGAGGCGTGAGGAGCGGGGCTGGTTGCGTTTGCTGCTGCAACCAACTGCGAACGAGGGGGATTTGTGCGCCGCCGCCGACGGCTACGACCCCCTGTAGGTCTTTGAGTTCGCAACCATTGCCACGCCCCCTTGCCAGGGTTTCATTGAGCAGGCTGGCCAGGCTGTTGAGAAAGCCTCTGGCGATGAGCAGTTCTTCCAGCTCCCTGCGGCAGAGACGTAGAGGCAGGACTTCATTGCCTTCTGAATCGGCGGCAATCTCCAGCTGGGTGGCCTCAGCGCGAAGATCCACCTGGCTAAGGCGGCATTTGAGCCTCTCTGCAGCATTGAGGAGTGTTTCTGAAAGCGGAACGTCGGGATAAAGATGATTGGCAATCCAATGATCCAGGTCCCGTCCACCCAGCTTCAGTCCAGCCTTGCCAAGCACGCGTGCGCAGCGCAGGGCTTGTTTGCTGCTGTCCTGGAGATCTTGGCCAGCAAATCGAAGTAATTGAGCGATTGGAGCCGCCCGTCCTTCACCACCTTCGAGGGCCACGAGGGAGAGATCAATGGTGCTGCCACCGATGTCCATCACCAACAGCTTGGAGCCTGGGGGTAGGCCGGCACCCATGGCAGCGGCGGTGGGTTCATCAACCAGAGCGATCTCTTCGACCGGCAGTGTTGTGCAGACCTGATTCAGCCAGGTTCTGTAGGCGCGATAGCTCTCCACTGGCGCAGTGAGCACAAGACGTCGCACCTCGATATGGGGAGGGAGTCGGCGCCAGATCTGCTGCAGCAAGATTTCTCCGGCCTGTTCTGGCGAGAGGCAAGAGCCATCGCTTTTGGTTGGATGAGGTGCACCGATCCAGCGCTTGAAGTCTCTGCTCAAGCTTGGGTGACCCTGCCCCACTAGGCCTGCTTCGTCCACTTGCTGCCCCACTAGAGGGTTGGGGTCATTGCTTTGGCCGGCCCAGATCAAACTGGGGACTTCTCCCGGGCGACGGCTGATTGGTGGGAGATCGAGGAGTTGAGGGCTGGCAGCACGTTCAGCTTGGAAGGCCACAACCGTGGTGGTGTTCCCAAGGTCAATGGCAAGGGTGCCAACTTGTTGGAAAACCTGAAGCTTTTCTTCGCCCTCAGGGGGCATGTCCATGGCCATGGCCAGGTTGTAGTCATCACAAGGTTAAGAGACAATGACGATGGATCGGTTGCAGCGCCTGGTGCTCTCTTTTTATCGAGAGGACCCTTGCATTGAGGCTGAGCTCGAACCGTTGCTCGATTGCCGCATGACCCGTAGTTGGGGGAGCATCCGGATTGAGTGTGTGGATGAAGAGCACTTGGAGGAAGTCAGCGCTTTGCTGACCCATCTGAGGCTTCCCTTAGCGGCCTTGGGACTTGGCCGACAGATTGTTTTGCGGGTGCCGGGTTCTTTACAACGGACCTATCCCATGCATGTGCCCTTTCACAGTGATCTATTGGCCTAATGCTGAGCAGCGCTCGCCTAAAGTGAGATGGATATATGAGAAATTTCTGTGATCACATCGGGAGTGGATCCCAAAGACCTTGCCAAGCGTGGGGAGAGTCTCATCCGCCAGTCGACCAACCGCTACCTCACTACGGTTCGAGTTGCGTTTCGGGCGAAGCAGCGCCGTTTCGATGATTTTGATGGCCTTTTGGAGGAATCGAGTGTGAAGCCGGTTGCACGTGCCATCGTTGAACTAAGCGACGAGCAGGACCAACCGGATCTGTTGCCTGGCTGAGGTGTTGATTCAACAGGAGGGGCCTGGCTGGCGACTTGCCAGGGACCCTGCCAGGACAGCCTTCCCGGTGCTGATTGGAGGGGAAGGCTGGGCTCTCGAGCTCACTCAAGATGAGTGGCAGTGTTTGCAGTCTCTGGTTGTTGAGCTCACTGACCAACATCAGCAGCTTGTTGATCAGCTGCTGGCAGAGGAATCGATTTGCCTGGAGATGGAACGTCAGCCGTGGTGGGCTTGTCTGGATGGAGATCGTCACAGCTGGAGCCTGCAGGTGATTTTGCAGGGCGATGGCGAGAAGGCCCGTGGCGCTGAAGGATGTTGGTCGGTACCTGCTGCGCAAGCGATGGCCACTGCGATGAGAACCGCCTGGGACTTTGACCAATGATTAGAGAGGCTGATCGATGGAGGGAACATTGATCTTTCCCCGAGCTTGCGCAAGGTAATTCACAGTTTTTCCACAGCTTGCAGGCTTGAATTGCCCCCTGGGCTCAAGGATGTGGAAAAAGGGCTGCTTAGGTGCTTGCCCCCTTGACGTGGATCGTTCTTGCTTTCCATCGAGACTGCATGCCGATGTCCTTGCTGAGGAAGGCTGTCAGAGCGTTGTTCTCGCCATGAGACTGCTTGAGAGGGGTTCGCGGGTGGGGCCTTGACGGGAGCGGTTCAGGTGTGGAGAACTGGTGTCGTGTTCTGGAGTCATGATGCACTTGAGGGATGTCCAAGAGATCGCAGAAGAAACTGTGAGACAACCGATGGTGCAAGCCCAGAAGGTGCAATCCGAGGAGGTTGTAGAGGATGCCAGGCTTGATGGTGTGGTCAGCTTCCAGGCCGAACTGCCTCTGCCTCTGCAAGAGGCCATGGCAGGCTTTATCGAGACATGTCCCAATTGGGATCAGTATCGGTTGATCAAAGCAGCTTTGGCTGGCTTCCTTGTGCAGAACGGGGTGGATTCAAGAGAGATCACACGTCTTTACGTGGCCAACATGTTTCGCAGCGATTCTCTGATGCAGGGATTTTGAATGCTGCTGCTGGCTAATTCGTTAGTGGCAGAAGGGTGGGCCTTGCTTGGCTAAAGCGTCGTTATTTGGCTTGTGGTTCGAGCCCCAACAACGTTCTTGGCATATGTTCTGACAAGAGCAGCCCTTCAGTGATTGGTTTTGAAGAAGGCTTAGTGGAGTGGTCCAAGCCATTGCAGCAGATCATTAGCAGTGCTTTTGGGAATCGGTAAGATTGAGAGGCGATTGCCCTTGCGAAGCACCGGTAGTTGCTCAGCGCTGTATTTGTCCCGCAGACTTTCTAGACTTAGGAGTTCGCTAAAGCGTCCGAGATAATGCAGTCGTACGCAATCCCAACGCGGCTTGTCTGGTGATGACTTCGGGTCATAGTACTTGGCTTTTGGATCAAATTGTGTGGGGTCCACCAGCCCGGTTTCAATGACCTCCATGAGCCCTACGATTCCAGGAGGCTTGCAGTTTGAGTGATAAAAGAATGCCTTGTCTCCTAGGAGCATCGAACGCATAAAATTGCGTGCTTGGTAGTTGCGAATCCCATCCCATAGGGTGTTGCCTTCTTTTTTGAGGTGGTCGATGCCGTAGGCATCGGGCTCGCTTTTCATCAACCAGTAGTTAGGGTCTTGTTTTGCCATGGGATCTCAAAAGAAAGTGGTGGTTTGGATAAAGTTTTGCTAGCCCCCCTTCCTCGGGGTCTTATTCGTTATCAACCTTTCTAGCTAATCGAGCTGTAGAGGCATTCCTTTGAAAAGGTAATTAACTTGATGTCAATCCCTATTGAAAATCTGTGGCTTTGGATCTGATTGCTTGCTATCGCAACCCTGGTTTCGAGGCTGTTGCTGATGGGGTGATGTCATTCTTTGATCGGCGCCTTGATCTTCAACATAGTGGAGTCGCATTCGGGAATAACTCATCTTCATCAGAGGCAGAAGCAGCCAAAGTGTCAACCGATATAAGCCTTGTTGCGATTGATCGTTCTGATCCAGAGGCATTTGCTCTTTCAGATGTGATTGTTCGGGGTGTTACTGCTGCTCTCGACCAATATCTTCAGGAGCGTCCATTATTTAGAGACTGCTCACCAGAGCAGTCTCTGTTTGTCATTCCGATTTTTAATATCCAACGTTATGGCCCTGGTGAAGGCTTTAAGCGCTGGCATTGTGATTGGACTATCAGCGATGAGGCAACAGAGCCTGTGCATAGAATGCTTGCTTGGATCCTTTATTGCAATGATATTGACTCGGCTGGTACAGAGTTTTATTGGCAGCAACATCATGAACCTGCAGAGCGAGGAAAGCTAGTCATTTTTCCTGCAGGCCCATCTCATATTCATCGCGGTCGAGTGAATCATAAAAGCACTAAAACGATCTCTACAGGCTGGATTAATGCAGGCAGTAGAGACTCTTATCTTTCACGTTTGGCAGCATCTTGAGAATTTGCTTCAAAAGAAAATTCTCAGATCAACATTGACAAACTTTTTTTTAACCGAGTTCATTAAATGTTGATTCTGCGACTCTTTAGTGAATTGTTGCCTTTGCTGGCACTCGGATATTTGATTGGTCGCTTTAACGCAAGACTTTCATCTCAAATAGCGCCACCTCTTATCAACTTTGGTATACCAGTCAGCCTGATGGGTCTTCTGCTCAAGAGTGGGATGGATTGGCGCCTTTTTGAGTCCCTTGCGATGTCCTTACTTGCGATTGGTTTGCTGATAGTCGTCATTAGAACTTTCCCAAAAACCAGAACTTTTATTGGTAATCGAAGTTTGCTGTTGGGTAGTGTCTTTGGGAATTCAGGCCATTTCGGGATTCCTGTTTCATTGGCTCTTCTGCCAAGTCAAGCAGTCAGTTTTAGTATTGGTTATGACCTTGCCTCCACGTTACTTGTATGGAGTTTAGGACCCATACTTTTCGCAAACTCCTCATCTGAATTGAAGGGAAGAGCTGCTTGGACTAATCTTTTAAGTGTTCTGACTAGTAGTCCTGCGACGAAGGGATTGGTTGGGGCATTTTTTGTTCAGTTGACTCCATGGAATGATCAAATCACCTCTGCTCTTTGGATCCCGTCCAGAATTGTGATTGTTCTAGCTCTAATGGTTGTTGGCATCCGTTTGGGCTCTTTTGGTTCTGTCAATCAGTTAACGAACAGAACCTTGTTTTCATTAGTTGGGCCCAGCTTGCTGATAAAGCTGATGTTTCTTCCAGCCTTCATGTTTGCTCTTGCCAAGGTTTTTGGCTTGTCGACTTTGATGTATAACGCCCTTGTCTTGCAGGCGGCTACACCCACAGCTATATCTGTTTTGTTGTTAGCGGAAGCAAGCGGTCAGGAGCAACAAGTTGCTGCTTCATTAGTGGCTTGGAGCACTTTGATTTCCTTGTTTACGGTACCTATTTGGTATTTGGTTCTTCAATCAATCAATTGATCTCAGCAATTGCAGTGTTTCAGTAGAGCGTGAATGAGGCATCTCCCTCTGGGCTTTACTTGCTAACTTCTTCGCTCTTGCAAGCTCTAAACGCACTATGATGAGCGCGAGCAGTCTGCAAATCTTACCGATGGATTTTTCTGGTCCGCATGCAATTGATCAAGCGATTGAGGCAGGGATCGATCTTGATGGCAGCCCCATTCCGTTGGAGATGCTCAAACTCTACAAAGAAGTCATGGATCAAGAAGGTGCGAGAAAGAGGAGTGGAGTCAAGAAGTCGATGCGTAATCGAATAGTCCGTTCAGGTGCCAAGCATTTCGATCAAGAGACCCTCAATCAACGTCTTATCGCTGCTGGATGGGAAGGCTTGAAGCCAAAGGAGATTGAGTTTTTCTTCAGCTGATTTAGACTTTATAAGTGCGATATCTTTGATAAACGATTTGTTAATCGTCAACCTTTTGCTGGCTACCTCTATGCCAAGAGTTGTTATCAAATAGACACTTGTATTCGTCAATAGGTTTTGATTTGACTTTTCCTCTAGGCCTTGGTGTGATTAAATTGATTAGCATGAGGTTGATTGTTCTTTGTCTAGCCGCGAAGCCAAGCATGGCATCAGAATGAAAAGTCTTCCTGCTTCACAGGAGCTTTTAAACCTTGAAGCCTCGGCGAGAAAGCAAGGCAGCGGGATTGAGATTAATTCACTCAATGGACTTTGGAAGTTTGTATCTGTTTGGAAGCAAGGCAAAGAGAAAAAAGACTTCTTCTCTTCTTTGATGCTTCGATTTTTTTCTGCGAGCCTAGAGCTTAGGCAAGAGAATGGCAGTCATGAATGCATGCCTTTGGTGATTGCTAACTCTGTTGGCATTGGCTTGCTCAAGCTTGAATTCACAGGTCGAGGAGAGCTCAAGGGATCGCAGCCTCTACTGCCTTTCTTTTTTGATCGAATCACAGTTAGTTTTGCTTCAAGGGTTTTATGGAGCCGCTCGCTTGATGTGCCCGAAGAGAAAGAAAGGCCTTTCTTCGCTCTGATCTCAATGGCCCCGAACGAAGAGTGGCTGGCGGCTAGAGGCCGTGGGGGCGGCCTTGCGCTTTGGCTCAAGGGCTAGATCAACCAAACAGCCCATTAAGGTTTTAAGTTGTACTAGCTATTAGGACTCGATACGTAAGTTGCCTTACGACTAAAAAGAGATCACAAATGCCTTGGTTGTTCAATAGAGGAATGAGCGATAAAGTCAAAGCTACTGATCAGTTGGCCGTAGAGTAGGGCGTTAACTGTGTTGCAATTAGACAGCGGAAAGGATCGCCACGGGCTTCGAAATCTTGCGATTGAACAAAACTCCCGCAAGTTGGTCAAAGCAACAGGCAGGCGGCTTGTTTCTCTAGGCCGAGGGGAATGGCCAAAATTGCTGCAGCGTTGAGGTTGCTGCAGCAATGAAACTCAACACGAAAACTAGAAGTATGTTATGTATATTTGGCAGAGAAAATTGCACCTAGGAACATTTGATAATATCTATTATGCCATCATCAATGGTTCTTGGGAACATGATTTGCACGAGGGCTTTTCATGTTTATTGTAAATAGCTACTTGATCAGGGTTAGCAAAAGATAAATGCTGATGCGCTATTAGATTTTTTATAAGGCTTTGACTTGCCACAAAACTGGAGGATTGCTTCGATGACCTCCATTGCAATACTGAACCTCTAGAGTAACTCTCAGGCAGCTCACCAGTAATAGGCAATGGCTGATAATTGATAGCAAAGAGTTTCTTTGAGTAAAGAACTTATTCTGCTATTTGATTGATCTAATTTTAATAGCAGGTTGCAGATCTCTTCTTGGTTGGAAGTGAACGCTTTGTTCAATATTTCTCTAGGCTTGTATTCAGGGAATGGCTTTAGAGTTGCAGTTAGTTGTCTGATTGGGAAAGTAGGGTCAAATTTATTGCCAATAGGTAAATAATCAAGCAATAACTCATTGTCTTGATTCTCCAAGTGGATTAAACCTTCTATGCCTGATCCTCCTTGAATTCGAACTGGCTTCTTAGTTGTAGAGACATTGATTGTGATAGGGAATGAAAATGCAAAAGGCTCTTTGCTGCTAAAGCCATAGCCAAAAAACATCCTTATTGGATCATTACCTTTAGAATAGCTATGTAGGAACTCATGATCACCTTTTCTCTTTTCTGTGGAAATGCCTGAATTCGCATTGGTTGAGAATGTTTGGAAATTATGATTGTGATTGACGAGTTCAAAAATAGGGGCTAAGCATTTCTGGCTTTTGTAATCTATAAATCTAGACTGGATAAAATTATTAAATATAACTTCCTCCCAATTGCCTTTATGCCTAGCCTTTAAGTCTAAAGCCCCTAAGTTTTCAAGTAGGTTAATAACCTCAGGCGGCAATTCTCTAAGGCCATCCTCGAATTGATTGATCTCGTCCCATGTACAAGCCTCAAAGGCAATGGATTCAAGGTAATTATCTATGAATCTTTTTGTTTCAGGCGTATAAGGAGAGTCGCGATTGATTTTTATTTCTTTGGAGTCAATGTATAGGTATTTAGCATTAATCAGCAAGTCTTCTGGAACTTGAATTTTTGATGGAAGTTCTGGATCTACAGGGAATACTCCTCTCCCATATGGTCCTTTCCTGAGGGCGATATTTTCTGCCACTCCACCAAGAGCCCGAAATTCAATGAGGGTTTTTTGCCAAGAATGAACAACCATCTTTTTTAAATGAATGCTGTGAGGATAGCCTGTTCAATCAAGTCAATATAATTATCTCTCAATTAAATCAAATTTAAATCGTCTAGTTAGATGTGGTAATGAATGAGCATGCTTCTATTTAGTATGTCGAGGTGAAATCAAGTGATGGCAGTCTCTACTGCCTTTCTTTGCTCTGATCTCAATGGCCCTGAATGAAGAGTGGCTTGCGGCTAGAGGCCGTGGGGGCGGCCTTGCGCTTTGGCTCAAGGGCTAGATCAACCAAGTAGCCCATTAAGGTTTAATGTTGCACTAGCGATTAGTAAGCAATAAGTAAGTAGGATTGCCGTTACAAATAGAGCGCCAGTCGCATCATTATCGAACAGAGGAATGAGTCATGAAGTTAAAGCTAGTGATCAGTTAGCCGTAGATTAGGCCGTTAAATGTGGTGCAATCAGGCTACGGAAATGTTCGCCGCGGGCTTCGAAGTCTTGGTATTGATCAAAACTTGCGCAGGCTGGTGAAAGCAACAGGCAGGCGGCTTGTCGCTCTAGGCCCAGTGGAATGGCCAAAGTCACAGCAGCGTTGAGGTTGGTACAGCAATGCAACTCACCACTAAAGCCAGACGTTTTGATGAGGTCATTTAGTTCTGCAGCACCAGCCCCAAACAGGATCACGGCGCAGGATTTCTGATCCAATTGCTTGAGCCATCCAGAAGCATCGCCCTGTTTGGTTTGCCCACCTGCCAGCACAACGGCAGGAGCAGGGACGGCCTTGAGGCCCACACAGGCGGCGTCATAGTTCGTGGCCTTGCTGTCGTTGTAGACCCTCATTTGCTGGATATGCCCAAGCTCTTCGAGTCTGTGAGGCACGCCTGGGAACGAGCGCAGGCTGGCTTCGATGGCCTTTGCTGGCAAACCCGTTTGCCGGGCTGCGGCTGTCACCATCAGCAGGTTTTGAAGATTGTGTTGTCCAGGCATGGCCAAAGCCGAAGCGGCAAAAAGCGCTCCTTGCGGGTCCCTGACCAGCCCCTCCGCATCAATCCAAAAGTCGGCGCGATGGTTTGCAGTACCAGGCCCTTCGCTGCTCACCCACAGCCCCTTATCCCAGCTGGATCTTTGGCTGCGCAGATCTGGATCATCGCCATTGAAGATGCGGATCTCGGAGCGCTCCAGTAGGCCACGCTTGATCTTTCGGTAAGCATCAAGGGTGCCGTGGCGTTCGAGGTGGTCGGGGGTGAGGTTCGTCCAAATGCCAATGCGTGGGGCAATCTCAGGGGCGGCTTCGATCTGGTAACTGCTGAGCTCCATGACCAGCCAGTCGGAGCGCTGTGCGTTTGATTGCCGCCATTTGAGTGCGATTTCAGCCGCGGCATGGCCAACATTGCCGCCCATTGGTGCTTTGAGGCCATTGCTTTCAAGCACATGATTGAGCAGGTGGGTCACTGTTGTTTTGCCATTCGTGCCGGTAATGGCGATCCATGGCAGATGGCTCAGGCTTCGCCAGGCCACTGCCATCTCTCCAGCGATGTCGATGCCGCGTTGACGCAGTGCAGTCAGTGTTGGGTGGTCCCAGGCGATGCCAGGGCTGATGACCACGGAATCAAGTTGATCCAGCCAAGGGATGAAGCTGGTCAGCTCTAGAGGTTTGCCTAGCTCGACAGCAATTCCCTGCAGACGTAGATCAGCTGCCAAGCTTTGGAGATGGGGCTCGATGCTGCGCTCAAGCACTGTGACCTGATGTCCCTCTGCTTGCAGAAGTCGTGCCGCACCGATGCCGGAGCGTCCAAGCCCCACGACCACAGTGCGTGCCATCGATGAGTCCTGTGTTTGTAAGGGGAGTGGGCGATACTGGAATCGAACCAGTGACTCCTACCGTGTCAAGGTAGTGCTCTACCTCTGAGCTAATCGCCCGCGGGGCCCTTCGATCAGAGTGAGTGGTGACCGGTGGCTTTTCAAGCAGAGAAGCTAGCAGCCTGGCGATACGAATCTTCAGTGCCGCAGCATTTCCACCCGCCAGCGCTGACGCTTGGTCATTTCCAGTGCCAGCACCTTGAGAGTGCCTCGACCCTGAAGTTGTAGGCGATCGCCCACTACAAGTTCTCGACTTGTTTGTCGGACTGGTTCCCAGTTCAGGCGCAGGTGACCTTGCTTGATTTGATTGACCACCTTGGCGCGCGATAGACCAAAGCCGGCCGAGGCGATTGCATCGATCCTGCAAGAGGCCTCAACACTGTTCAATCGGCGGGTCAGGCGATGGGCTGGTGGCTGCAGTTGAGCCACTGCCACGGCTTCACAGGTGATCTCTACCTCTCTGACTTTGCTGCTGCGGCCGTCGAGATTGACGGCTAACTCAGGAGTGCAAAGGGCTTGTGCACCGCGATCACCGCGAATCCACAGATCTCCAAGTTGTTCTGGTTGAGCGTCGATCGCCTCTAGGGCTTGGCGGAGATCTGTTGGGCTGGGGGAATCAAATAAAAAGTTGCCATGCAGCAGCAGACCATGAATCGGGGCTGCTTGTGAGGGAGTGGGGTGATGGTGATCTTCACTGCGCCAGCAACACAGCCGCTGGCGTTCAGCGCCAGGGTGACCACCGTCGGCGTGCCAGTGCAGATCAGTGAGGGTGGAGAACCGATGTAGGGCTTGCTCCCGCAAGGGAGCAGAAACAAACGCACTCCAGCTGGGCTGCCAGGTCCGTAACACAGTTTCTGCCTGGACCAGCAGGGCTTCCATGCCTTGTGGATCCAGGCAACCTTTGAGTAGCTCTTGCCGCGGCAAGATCACAGTTCGCTGAGGCTCGTTAATGCGAGGGGATTGGCTTCTCGTAGCACTTTCCAGGGCAACTCGATGCCCATTGGTGTCTCCAGCAGCAGCAGCCATTGGCCTTGCTGATGGCGATTGCGCAGGATGCGAACGTCTTCAGCGTCTGGAATTTTGACGCTGATTGCGGCTGCATAACTACCCATCCAACCTGAGACGAGGCCCAGCAGTCCACCGATGACTGATGCACCCAGGGTGCCGTAATTGGCAAAGGTATCCATATCTGTACTGAGCGTGATGGCGATGCCGAGGATGAAGCCAAACGGCAGCAACCAGACGGCCATCAGTTTTTGACGACGGCTACGGGTCAGCTTGGGGCTCAGCCTCTCGATTGAATCAATGTCCATCGATTGGAGTGGGTTGCCATATTCCTTGGGTTCTGAGGCCGTTCTCTCAGGTTGTGTTTCTGAGTTGGTTGCCGGCTGAATCAGCTCACAGCGGGTTAGCGGGGTCTCTGCTGCCTTGAGTTGTTCATTCAATTGATCTGCGTGGTCTCTTTCGGCGAGAACAAGAACGCAAATAGCCATACAACACACCTCAATCCTTTGAATTCTGAACCCTGTTTTGTGATCTGCAGGGCTTGGAGCATGTAGATCTCTACAGTGCCCTGCTGCAGTCTTGCGCCGGTTGATGACGAAAGTTCTGGTTTCAGACCCTATCGACCAAGCGGGAATTGACATCCTCGCTCAGGTTGCACAGGTGGATCAGCGTGTGGGCCTGTCAGAGGATGACCTCAAGGCGATGATCGGCGATTACGACGCTCTGATGATTCGTTCTGGCACGCAGGTCACGGCGGATGTGATCAAAGCCGGAGCACGTTTGCGCATCATTGGTCGGGCGGGTGTTGGCGTCGATAATGTTGATGTGCCGGCGGCCACCCAGCAGGGTGTTTTGGTGGTGAATTCGCCGGAAGGCAACACCATTGCTGCTGCTGAACAGGCGTTGGCTTTAATGCTTTCGCTCTCTCGGCATGTGCCTCAGGCCCATGCCAGCACGATGGCTGGGGGTTGGGATCGCAAGAAATATGTAGGTAACGAGCTCTATAAGAAAGTTCTTGGCGTGGTTGGGCTCGGCAAGATCGGCTCCCATGTGGCCCGGGTCTGCAATGCCATGGGTATGGAGGTCATCGCTTACGACCCCTTCATCTCTGCGGACCGTGCTCAACAGATGCAGGTGCGACTCTCAAGCTTGGAGAATCTTTTTGAGCAGGCCGACTACATCACCTTGCATCTCCCTCGTACTCCCGATACCGAGAATTTGGTCAATGAGGAATTGCTGGGCAAGATGAAGTCCACAGCAAGACTCGTGAACTGTGCTCGCGGTGGCATCATCGATGAGTCAGCTCTGGCTGATGCCTTGACGGCTGGAGTGATTGGCGGGGCTGCGTTGGATGTTTATGCCCAGGAGCCATTGGCTACCGATTCGCCGCTGCGCTCTGTGCAGGAGCGCTTGATCCTTACGCCCCATCTCGGTGCCTCGACGACGGAGGCGCAGGAGAACGTGGCTGTTGATGTGGCGGAACAGATCCGAGATGTCCTGCTTGGCCTGCCTGCCCGTAGTGCCGTGAACATCCCTGGCCTCAGTGCAGAGATCATGGAGCGGCTTAAGCCTCATTTGCAATTAGCCGAGACCCTTGGGCTGTTGGTGAGCCAGCTCTCCGGAGGACAGTTGCAGGAGCTTGAAGTTCGTCTTCAGGGGGAGTTCGCTCAGCATCCCTCTCAGCCTCTGGTGATTGCTGCTCTCAAGGGCGTGCTGACCAGTGCCCTTGGCGATCGGATCAATTACGTGAATGCGTCCTTAGAAGCCAAGGGCCGTGGCATTCGTGTCTTGGAGGTCAAGGACGAGACAAGTAAGGATTTTGCCGGGGGGTCCTTGCAACTAACGACTCGTGGTGACCAGGGCGGTCACAGCGTGACGGGTGCAGTGTTTGCCAATGGCGATCTGCGCATCACCACCATTGATGAATTCCCGGTCAACGTGTCGCCTAGTCGACACATGCTGTTGACCAGGCACAGGGATATGCCAGGGATCATCGGTCAGTTGGGCTCCGTGCTTGGTGAACACAACGTCAACATCGCATCAATGCAGGTGGGGCGTCGCATTGTTCGCGGTGATGCGGTGATGGTGCTGAGCATTGATGATCCAATCCCGCCCAGCTTGCTGGTCACCATCCATGCGATCAATGGCATTAAGGAAGCCCATCCGGTCACCCTCTGATCGAGGCTGATGAGATGAACTCTGCTTCTGCTTGTTGCTGGTGGCGTCTTGCCCTGCCCATTGCAGATGAACTGGAAGAGTCGCTCATCTGGAAGCTGACAGAGCTGGGCATCTCTCGAATCGCTGTTCAACATGCACCTGAGAAGGCTGAGCGCACCCTTTTGGCATGGTTGCCATCGTCTGAGTGGTCCGAGTCGGACAGAGATCAGCTGATGATCAACCTGCGTCCTCTGGCAGAACCATTTGGCTTGAAATTAGCCAACCCCACTTGGTGCGAGGTGGCCGATGAAGACTGGAGTTTGAACTGGAAGCAAGATTGGCAACCCGATCCGGTGGGGCAGCGTCTGTTGATCTTGCCGGCTTGGTTGGATCTGCCGCAGGAGTATGCCGATCGGCTTGTTGTGCGACTAGACCCTGGCAGTGCTTTTGGTACTGGCAGCCATCCCAGCACTCGCCTTTGCCTGGAGGCGCTAGAGAGGAACCCCCCGCTGGGCTTGAGGGTGGCAGATCTCGGCTGTGGCAGTGGGGTGTTGGGTTTCGCCGCATTGGGTTTTGGGGCCAGGCAGGTGCTGGCCGCTGATACGGATTCTCAGGCTGTCTGCGCCTCTAGAGCCAATGCAGAGCTCAATCAGCTCGATTTAGATCGTTTCAGGGTTGTGCATGGTTCTGTGGATGCTTTGTCCGCACAGTTGCAGGGAGAGGTCGTCGACCTACTGCTCTGCAACATCCTTGCTCCTGTAATTGAGGCTTTGGCTTCAAGCTTTGATCAGTTGTTGAGTGCGAATGGTCGATGTTTGCTCAGTGGTTTGCTGGTTGATCAAGCGCCAAGGCTTCAGGTGGTTTTGGAGGCGCTGGGATGGCGGGTGAATAGCCTGACTGTGCAGGGCTGCTGGGGGCTTTTAGATGTTTCTAAGCGGTAATTCTGCGCAAATTTTTATATAAGCCAGGGTTATCAGTACTCGTTCTTTGATTGGCCTTAGTCGGGCAGATTGCACGATCAGACTGTATTTTTGCTGTGAGGGTGTTAGAAGGAGCGATCCAGGGGCGTTTTACTTCTGGATTTCTATGCGTTTCCATCCATTCCATGGCTTCCTACAAAGTCACCTTGATCAGCGAGAGCGAGGGCCTGAACAAGACCATTGAGGTTCCCGATGATCAGTACATCCTTGATGCTGCTGAAGAGCAGGGCATCGACCTGCCCTATTCCTGCCGTGCTGGGGCCTGCTCCACATGTGCAGGCAAGCTCACAGGTGGTTCTGTGGACCAGTCCGATCAGAGCTTCCTCGACGACGATCAGCTTGAGGCTGGTTTCGTGTTGACCTGCGTTGCTTATCCAACCTCTGATTGCACCATCAAGACCCATGCTGAGGAAGAGCTCTATTGAGCTCAGGGCAGTTGTCTCTGTTCCCGATCAGTGCTTGCGAATTGGGATCCCATCAGCCACCCTCAGCGGGTGGCTTTTGCTTCATGGTGGTGTTGATGGCTCTGTTTTAGATGTGACGTCTGTTGCCCCTGCCAGAGCGGATGTCGATGTTGTGTTGGCGCACGGCAGCATTCACACCAGTCCTGGTGGGCAATACAGTTTTCGTGTGATCGGTTCTTGTTGCAGGCTGTTTGATCGCGAGGAACTGCCATGGCCTTGCTGTCGCCTTGCCTGGCGGAGCAAGGAGCCAAGTTGGCGACGTGTGGGCCGGCGCTTTGTTGCTGATGTAGCGGCTCGTCGTTGTCCGTCTTATGTCGTCGAGCTATTGCAGCCTGGTTCAAAGCCAACAGTCACAGTGCTGACGTTGTTTTCTCAGCGTTTGACGCCGGGTTTGCAGGAGTGGTGGTATAGCCGTGGGCAGCTTTCAAAGGACCCAGCAAATCTGCTGCCAGCTTCGATGCTGCTTGCAACAGAAGAAACCCCATCGTGTTGATCGGCAAAGGGCTGATTGGCTACTTGCTTGGCATTTGATCAACGGACAACCTGTCATTAGTGCTATTCACTTAGACAGCTCATCGAAGTTATTGATAGAGCATTTGTCAGCTTTGGATTGCATCAACCAGAAGCCAAAGCAGCTTTCTTTGAACGAGGCTTTGCGGATAGAAGCAGTAAATGATTTGCTGAGAAGGAACGTATTGATAGAATTATGAGCCTGGAAATTGCTATTGATTGTGCTGAACAGGCTGCGTAAAAGCCTTGTTGAGACATGATTGGGTTATTAGTAAATACAAGCTTCGATTCTCTCCTAAAAGTTACAGCTTGGATCATGACAAGCTTGTCTGTTAAACACAAGAAGAAATGAGATCATTTGTGTCATAACTTCCCTTGGCTTGGTTTGACTGGGAGTGGGATGATGTTTATTTGTCTCCATCTCTCAATCCAAGCGGTTCTAAGTACAGTCAGAAATACAGAAGTTCGTTCATCCATTCATTCAAAATCAGTTGGCGAGTGGAGGTATTGCTGCGCCATGCTTTGCCTTGCGATTGATAGCTCATTTTCGTTTTGCCTGGGCATAGATACCAAAGAATGTTGTTGATAACTGCAGGCCATGCTTTTGTTAGAAGTGATGCTGGCTAGCTGATTAGGCGCTTCAATTAGAGGTTAAAGAGAGCCCTCTTTGAATGGCTCATCTTTGCTTTTAGTTCTGCAATCCAAATGCTTAAGCAAGCTGTTCTTGAGCAAGGTGTTCATGAGCAAGCTGTTGAGAAGGCTTGATTGCTGAAACGCTTTTCTTTTGCGGCAACCCTTGGCGATGAGCAGCAGATCTTTGCTTAGAGCGCAGGCGAAGCCTCTCAGAGGCGATTGTTCTGCAGATCGGCGGCCTGATTCAGGCCAAGCCTTCAAGCCAATCCTTCCACCCAGCTCTAGAGCGACAGAGCAGGCGACATCAGTCTTGTCGCAGACCCTTTCTCCTGCGACCTCTTCCTTTGTATCTAGGGCGAGTTTCTAGTTCCCCTGGGAGGCTGAGAGTGAGCACCCGACAAGCCTTGCCTCCTAGAAGAGATATCTCCCAATCAGCTTGTTCAATCAGTGATTAAGACAGGAACAAACACTGGAGTTTTAGATCGATATTGATTTTAGATCGCGATTGCAGACAAGACTCTGGCGAGGGAGATCACTGCCAATTTTTTAGGCAAAAAAAAGGACCCCAGCTTTGGCTGAGATCCCCTGATTGTTTTTTGCTTCTTGAGCGATCAGAAGTAGATCTTGCCACCACCCCATTGGTCGCCCTGTACTTTCTCAGCCGTAAGGATGTAACCGGCGATTAGGCGCAGGTCCTCATCGTTGAGCGTGCGCATCTGAACGTAGACATCGCTGCTGCTGATGCCTGGGTGGGTGTCGGCAATGCTGTATTCCCCGTCATATGACATGGGATTTTTCAGGAATTCGACCAGGCCTTCCACGTTGTCACGAGCAGGTGATGCCAGTGAGAGAGCCTCAAGGTCGAGACCAACGTTTTGATTGGTCTTGGTGACGCCTTGGTTATGGCAGGTGGCGCAGTTGCTTTTGAAGAGCTTGCTAGCGCTCTTGATTTCTGACTCGGTGAAGGTCACCTGCTGTCCGCCTGAGCCTGCGGGAACGGTGAGGGTCTCGGCATCCCATTGGGCAGCCATGGCCGGAGAGCTAATGCTCAAGCCAATTATTACGGGCAACACGATCAATAGTTTGATCAGGGACCGTCCCAGGGATGCAAAGAGAGAGGCCATGGAATACGCCAGTTACTGACAGAAGCGACAACACCTTGTATCACGGGGCGGGAGCTCTAAGGGCCGTAATCAAGAACTGTTGCAGCGCGGAGCGACTTCAAAACTGAGGAAATCCTTGGCGAGGATGGTGTTCGAAAAGATCGCTTGCGCTTCTCGTAGCAGGTCATTTGGGGTAACCGGATTGCCTGGCGCATAGCGGGGACTGAGGTGGGTCAATACGAGTTTCCCGACGCCGGCTTCGGCAGCTGTTTGGGCCGCCATGGTGCTGGTGGAATGCTGCTTCTGATAAGCCATTTCTGCTTCGCTATGGGCGAAGGTTGCTTCGTGGATCAGCAGGTCCGCGCCTGCGGCTAGTGCCACAGCAGCTTCTGAAAACACCGTATCGGTGCAGAACACGATGCTGGCGCCTGGGCGATCTGGTCCGCAGAAGTCCCGGCCATCCACCACGCGCCCATCATCGAGGCTGACCTGCTCACCACGCTTTAAGGCGGCATAGACGGGGCCTGGCGGGATGCCGAGGCTTTGGGCTCGTTC
Organism: Prochlorococcus sp. MIT 1303; assembly: GCF_001631965.1. Taxonomy (NCBI): domain Bacteria; kingdom Bacillati; phylum Cyanobacteriota; class Cyanophyceae; order Synechococcales; family Prochlorococcaceae; genus Prochlorococcus; species Prochlorococcus sp. MIT 1303. The sequence continues at coordinate 191,205 of NZ_LVHK01000043.1, read as the reverse complement.
AAGGTTGAAATGGCCTGGCTTGGGTTTTTGCTCCACGCGATAGGCGTAGGCGGGCACGCGATGGGTGAGCGGGGTGCAGCGCACCAGGATGTCTTTGTCTTCAAACACAATCAGGTTCTGCTCTGCTGCGTCTCGCACGCGATGAACCTTGAGGGGGTATCCGATCCTGGTGGAGCTATTGCGCAGCACGCCTTGCAGATAGCTTTCCAGTGGATCGGGGCCGTAGAGATCCACTCCGTTGCTGTTGCCGGATAGGCCGAGGCTGGCCAACAGACCAGGCAGGCCAAACACATGGTCGCCATGCATGTGGCTAACGAACACTCGTCTGAGCTGAGAAAGACGCAGATCGCTGCGCAGGAACTGATGCTGAGTGCCTTCTCCGCAATCAAACAGCCACAACTCAGCACGTTGGGGCAGCCGCAGAGCCACGGCAGAAACATTGCGGGCTCGTGTAGGTACGCCCGAGCTGGTGCCGAGAAAGGTGACCTGCAAGGCCGTTAACACCCCTAAGACCATGCTGCCATGGCTTGGGGCCTGGCCTGGTTGTTGTGATCGGGGCACACTGAATGTCCTTGTTGAACATGTTGATTGGCTTTGCCCGCGTCGCTATGGGCTATGGGATTGGTCGGCGGGGTCACACTCACGGCCGTAAGCCCTGCTGCCCAGGTGATTGCTGTGCAGGAGCCAGTGATGCGGGTGCTAGTGCTGGAAGCAGCAGCTCTGCGTCTGCGGGCTGATGCTGAGCTGCCTTTGCTTGTGGCAGGCTTGGGTTCGAGCGAGCAGAGGCTGAGGGCGCTTTCGCTTCGCAAGCAGCGCGGTCAGCTGCAGCTGACACTTGAGGGGCGATCGCGGCGATCGCTATCGCTTGCTTTGCAGCGTGAGCTCAGGGTTCGCAGTGCAGACCCACGCGGGATATGGCTGGGCAAGCGTCGCTATCGCGGTGAGTTGAGGGTTCGATCTGTTGGTGCAGGCTTGCAGGTGGTGAACCACCTGCGCGTGGAGGACTATCTGGCCAGTGTGGTGGGCAGTGAGATGCCGGAATCCTGGCCTCTGGCTGCACTGCAGGCCCAGGCGGTGGCCGCTCGCACCTATGCCCTTGCTCAACACGGCAAAGCAGGTGGTTTTGATCTCAAGGCCACCGTTGCCAGTCAGGTGTATCGCGGTGTGGAATCTGAAACTGCCAACACCCTGAAGGCGGTGGAAAGCACCCATTCGCTGGTTTTAGTGCATGGCGGCAAGTTGATCGATGCTGTTTTTCACAGCAGCTCTGGCGGGGCAACAGAAGCGAGCGGGGCGGTATGGAGCAAGCAGCTGCCTTATCTGGTCAGCGTGCCGGACCACGATCAACACAGCCCTGTGCATCAGTGGGACGTGTGGTTTGAGCCGCATCAGTTGCGAAGAGCGTTCCGCGAAACCGGCGGTGTGAACAGCATTGATGTGCTGGGTACTACGGGCACGGGCAGAATTCGCCAGGCTCGTGTGCAGGGGCCTCGTGGTGATTTGCTGCTGAGCGGCAAGCAGCTGCGCCAGCGTTTGGGCTTGAAGAGCACCTTGGTGCGCTTTGAAATGCTTGCCTCGAAGTCAGCAAAGCCTGGCGCAGGCGTTGGCCGTCAGCGCTTTCTGCACAGCCTTGGAAAACGCAACTCTGCTGGGGCTGGCACGGTGTTGATGGGGTCTTGGCGTGATGGCGCAACAGGCAAGAGCTTGTTTGCACCCAGCGTTGATGCCAATGCCAGTTTCATGGGCCTGACCCCGCCGCCGCCTTTGCCACCTCTGCCGGTTCGCTCAACACGCCGCTCGCGTAATCAGCCGCTGATGTTGCTTGCGATGGGGCAAGGTTTTGGCCATGGCGTGGGCATGAGTCAGTGGGGTGCCCATGGCCTGGCGAAACGGGGTGCAGATTTTCGCCAAATCCTTAATCACTACTACCGAGGTGCAGAGATTGTTCCCTATCGGCAGCTACAGAACTCCTCCTTGGCCTTGCTGTGGCGCTCTCGCCAGCCTGGAGGAGTTGAGAGCATGGGAGGCGCCTAATTGAACCTCTTGCGGCCTTCTGTCGCCTCTGAGCAAGGATTCGCGAGCACGATCACGGTGCGAGAGAACCTGCCCAGCCTTGTGGAAGCGGTTGTTGATGCACTGGAGGGGCATCTAAGGCAGCGGCTTGAGGAGCAGAGGCCGAAACCGCTTGGCTTGGCCACTGGTCGCACGATGGTGCCGATCTATGGCGAATTGGTGGCCCGTTTACAGCGTTGGCCAGCTGATCAGCTGGAGCATCTGCGGCGCAGCTGGTGCAGCTTCAATCTCGATGAGTATGTGGGCTTGGAGGTAGCTGATCGGCGCAGCTTTGCGGCCTATATGACGCGTCATTTAGGCAAGCCGTTGCAATTGAGCCCGCAGCAGTTGCATCTTCCCGATGGCGAGGCAATCAATCCAGAGCACCAGGCTGGCAGTTATGCCGCTCAGTTGCAGAGTTTTGGTGGTGTTGGTGTGCAGTTGTTGGGCTTAGGCAGCAATGGCCATGTGGGTTTCAATGAGCCGCCTTGTGGCCCAGAGGCGTCTTGCCGGGTGGTGTCGTTGTCGCAGTCCACTCGGCAACAGAATGCTGCTTCTTTTGGTGGTGATCCCAGCCAGGTGCCATCTCAAGCACTCACGCTTGGATTAAAAGAAATACTCGCGGCAGATGAAATTCATTTGATCGTGACGGGTTCAGCCAAAGCAGAGATTCTTAAGAAGTTGCTTAATTCGCCATGCACTGAAAAGTTGCCGGCAAGTTGGTTGCGCAATCATGCTCGGGTTTCACTTTGGCTAGACCAATTAGCTGTTGCTGGAGAGAAAGTTCCTGAAGCGAATCTCAGTTCAAAGTTGATTTGAGTTTCACCTTTTGGTTGCTTAGAAGGAAGCGAATTATTAGTAAAAGCAGTTAATTTATTGCATCGCAATAGGACGTTATTGGCATAGCATTTTGCCTTGTTGAAGGCATGAGAATAGGACCAAGAGGCGCTAGGCTTTGAATGTCTACACTGATTTTGAATAACACTGATAAGCTATTGGGATATAATTGTATTTTTAAGATCTAAATATTGAATCAGGTTATTGGCATAGTTGCATTCTTTGGAAAAATCACTAATGTCTTTTAGGTATAAAATTTTACTTGATCTGCAGCAATGCGTAGTAAGTCTCTTCTGCTTTCAGTCGCTGTGTTTTTGGCGGCTGCTACGCCATCGATTGTTTTTGATGCAACTCGAGCTCAGGTCGGCACAGCAGATGTCGCCACTGAAACTGATTCTGGTTCGGCTGGCACAGCAGATGTCGCCACTGAAACTGATTCTGGTTCGGCTGGCACAGCAGATATTGCCACTGATGAAGATGATGAGGTGGAGGTGGCCAAGATTAATGATAATGACTATGAGGAAAATCCTTGCCTGGACTTGAGGGGGGAAATTAAAGGTAAATGCAACACGACTGTTCTCGCAAGATCAACTAAGAAATACAAGACGATTGAAAGTGCCAGCAACTACAAGGATAAAGTCACCGTGTATAGCCAAGGAACACTTTCTATTGAAGGTGATATTAAACTCTATGGGGAAATAGATACTATCAAAAATGAAGGAACAATTACTGGCAATATATATATGGGCGATGGAAATGATACGATCACGAATCAGCCGTTTAGCTCCAATTACGTTTCAATAATTGATGGCAATATATATATGGGCGATGGAAACGATTATCTATACAACGGTGAGAGCAAAGTCTTAGGCGCAGGCTTTACTGGTTCAATTAAAGGCAGTATCGATATGGGTAATGGAGATAATAAACTGTTCAATTACAATGGCTCAACAATTAATGGCGCTATAACGATGGGCGATGGGGCTGATACTCTAACTAATGACAATTCAACAATTAATGGCGCCATAACTATGGGCGCTGGAGTTAATAGTCTAATCAATAGTAGTAATTCAACAATTAATGGCAGAATAATAATGTATGGAGTTAGTTCTCTAACCAATGGCAATCTATCAACAATTAAGGGCGATATAGACATGGACGATGGAGGTGACACTCTGACCAATACCGGAACAATTAACGGCGATATAGGTATGGGCGGTGGAGGTGACACTCTGACCAATAACGGAACAATTAAGGGCGATATAGACATGGACGATGGAGGTGACACTCTGACCAATGCCGGAACAATTACTGGCGATATATATATGGGCACTGAAGATGACACTCTGGCCAATACCGGCTTTATTGAGGCAAATAAGATCTATGGTGGGAAAGGCCAAGACACCTTGGAAATGAAGGGAGGCGAAATCAGGGTTTATCCTTCAGGCGTTAACACTATTTCCATTAAAGGCTTTGAAAGTATTAACTATAGTGGTGGAAAACTATATATAAATAATGCTCAGTGCCAAGATTGTGAAGATGGCGAATATACAATTATTGAAGGCAATATCAACGATACAGAGTCCCTCGCTAAGAATGTATTCCTTGAGTATGGCCGTGTAGGAAGCCGAGAACTAAAATTTACAGGTCTTGGTGATAAACTAGGCGTCGAAACTGCACTCCGCAAGGCTTATTTAAAAGGTGGCTCTTTAGTACTTGTTGTTTCTAGTAAGACAGCTGATGAAATTCAAGAGGATCTAGGGATTATCGTGGATAAAGATTTTGGAAAAGACCCGGTCGTTGATCCTGATTTTGGTGTTGACCCGGATGGTGATGGCATCCCTAATGCCGAAGACACCGATGATGATGGCGATGGCATCCCTGATTCAAAAGACGACGGCTCTCTGCCTGGTTGCGAAGATGATCAGTCGCTATGCGACATCATTTCCGACATCCCCGGAGAAGAAGATGATGCATCGAGTGATGAAGAAGACCTCGCTTCCGAGATCATTGAAGAAATCATTGATGGCCTTGAAAGTAATGACGATGATATTGATGATCTGCCCATGATTGATTACGGCCAACTCGCAAAGTTGGTCACATCAGGGTTAACTCCACGCAATGTGGATGGCCCTGGTCAATCGATGGCTACCTACAACAATCTGTTGGTTGATACGGTTTTTGAACGCCTGCCATTGAGGCAGTTTGATGTTCAAGAAGATATTGATGTGCAGTCAGAAGAATCTGTCAGTGTAGAAAATGAGCCAGATGGTTCTGCTCTTGTTGATGTAGAAGAAGAAGTATTGATCATTGATGACCTTTCATATCTAGATCGCAACTCATTAACGGCGGATTATTCCGAACGCGATGGCATGCGTGCTTGGTTCCGTGGTTTTGGCGGTAGTTCATCTGCTTATCAAACCAGCATCCTCTACAACGATTACGACATCAGTGCAGGAGGCGGCATTGTTGGTGTGGATGTTTCTCTTGCCAAGAACTTCCAACTTGGTGCATATGCCAACTACGGCCAGATCAACCTCTCTCAAAATTCCTCAGACATTGGCGGTGGCTCCTGGAACCCATCCGGTTGGGGTGGTGGCATTACCGCTGATTGGTGGACCGACAACTTCTATGTTCAGGGTCTACTGGGCGGCACCGGTTTCTCTGGTGATCAAAAACGTGAGATCGTTTCGATTGCTGATGGCTGGGGTGATGAAACAGCCACTGGCGATAAATCAGCGACCTCTTACCTGGGAGCTGTGCGTTTAGGAGCACCATTTGATCTCGGCAGTGTTCTGCTTGAACCCCAACTCACGGCGGTATGGAGTCAGAACAATGAGCATTCCTTCAGCGAATCATCTGTTCGTGATGCACTTCAGTTGTCTTACAAGAGCCGCACCACCAACTATTTCCAAACGGATCTTGGTGTGAAGCTGGCCTACCCAATCAAGACGGGTGATAGCTCACTGGTTGTTCCAAGCCTCAAGTTGGGTTGGTTGCATGATTGGGATCAAAACAACGCAGCCCAGAAGATCGGCTACACCTTCACTGATGACACGGTGTCAGTTGAATCGAATCAAGAAAGCCAAAACGGCCTGCTTATCGAAGCTGGAGTTGATTACACGGTCAACAATTTCGGAACCACTTCATTCAAGTTGTATGGCCGTGGAGGTCTTGAGTTCTGGGATGCAAACCGCGGCACCGATTGGCGTGCCTCTGGTGGTGTCACCTTCCAGTTCTAAGAATCACTGTTCAGCATTCAACTGAAACCGCTGGGGTCGTGATCAGGCCTCAGCGGTTTTTTTTAGCGCTCTATCCCCTTAGCTTGTCGTCACAGCCTTAGTGGCGCTGCTGCTGCTTAGTTATCTAGCCATTTTCTCTTGTTAGCTCTCTAGGTTTGAGCTGATGTGATGCACATCGTCGAGTTTATCTAGTGCATCCAGCAATTGCAGGCATTGGTCTTCGCTTTTTTGATCTGCTGGGCTGACCGTGGTGAGTGGTCTCCAGCAGTGTTCCCATCCCTCAACAATCCAGCCTTGATCTCTGAGCCCAGCCTGCAGACCTTCTAAAGCTTGAAACGGGCCATACACCACAGCGCCATCGTCGATCAATTGATAGCCATCAGCTTCAAGCTCCAGCAGGTTTTCCAGCAATGCATCTTCTGAAACCTTGCCCCCGCCTTGCGCAGACTGCGCACTCAAATACACTTCGCTGCGTTGCTCAAACAAGTAGGCCACGCAGCCGCTTTCGCCGAGCTTGCCGCCGTGTTTATTAAAGGTGAGGCGTAGGTCTGCGGCCGTGCGATTGCGGTTGTCGGTTAATGCTTCGATCAGTACCGCAACGCCACCGGGGCCATAGCCTTCATAGCGGATGGCTTCCAATTGGCATGCGCCGTTTTGATCGTGGCCGGAGCCTTTTGCAATCGCGCGCTCAATATTGGCCGCAGGCATTCTTGCGGCTTTGGCTTTGTTGATTGCGGTGCGCAGTTGAAAATTGCCATTGGGGTCGCCGCCGCTTCTTGCTGCTACAGAAATTTCTCGTGCCAGACGAGTGAACACAGCTCCTCGCTTGGCATCCACCACCGCTTTGCTGCGTTTGATTTGAGACCATTTGCTATGGCCGGCCATGGCGGAGGCTGATGAGGTTGTTGCTTGACCATTAACGCTAGGGGTGTTCGGGTTGAACGACAGTGTTGCGATCATCCCCGTGCGTTGAACACAACTTTGGGCTTCACTGTTGCGTTGTCTTCCCAGTAGGCCATTCCGGCAACTTCGCCTCTGCAGTCGATCACCACGAGCATGGGCTTGTTTGCGCTTGGATCAGTTTGGTTGGGAGCAGTTTGGTTTGGATCAGATTCTTGCTGATCAGAGGCCAGAGGTTTGGGTGCTGGTTGGCATTGATCTTGATGGGCGGTAATGCGGCGCCCGCAGCTCCAGCTCTCCTGTTCCTCTTCGTTGAGTTGCAGTCTTGGTAGGTGTGCAAGGGCCGTGAGTGGCGGTAACACAGCAGGCGGAGTCGTTAGGGCTGGATTGTCTCGATCGGGTAGTGGCACGGCTTGTTGCTCGTGAAACCCCAGTGCTTGGGTTCGCTTTAACCACCCCAGACAAGCGCCGCAGCCAATTAATTCGCCTAGATCTCGTGCGAGAGAGCGAATGTATGTGCCTGATGAGCAATGCACGTTGAAGTCAATTTGGCCCAGTTGTTGGTTCCAACTGAGTAGCTGCAAGCGATCAATCGTGATCGTTCGCGCTGGAATCTCCATCGTTTCTCCCCTGCGTGCACGTGCATGGGCGCGTTCCCCTTGCACATGCACGGCTGAAACTTGCGGTGGCCGTTGCTGAATCCTGCCGCGAAACGGATCGAGATAGGCCTCGATCTCTGCTGTGTTCAATTCGGGCCAGGCTTGCTTGGAGATCAGATCCCCTTGTTGATCGTCGCTACTGGTGCGTTGGCCCAGTTGGATGCTGCCGCGATAGCTCTTGGCGCCTGGTAGATAGGGCAGCAGCCTGGTGGCATGCCCTAGGGCGATGGGCAAAACTCCTGTTACGGCAGGATCAAGAGTGCCGCCGTGGCCCACGCGCTTGATGCCAAACACGCGCCGCATACGACTGACGCAGTCGTGGGAGGTGAGGCCAGCAGGCTTGTCGATCACCACAAAGCCGAAGGGCACAGTCACCTGATCAGCAGCGTTCAGTTTGTGACTGCTGCTGCCCGCATTGTCTGCAAAGGCTGAGATTGCTCAGCTGGAGGCAACCACACTGATGCGCTTGCGGTTGCGCAGGCTGCGGCGAATGCTTTCGAAGGTCACCACACCATCGGTTAGAGCGAAGAGGGTGTCGTCTTTGCCCTGGCCAACGTTCACCCCTGGCAACACTGAGGTGCCGCGTTGGCGAATTAGGATCGACCCTGCTGTAACGGTTTCGCCGCCATAGGCCTTCACGCCAAGACGCTTGGAATTTGAATCGCGGCCGTTGCGTGTGGAGCCTGTGCCTTTCTTATGAGCCATGGTGATCTAAGCGGTATTAAGAGCAGTGTATGGAGGGGGTGGTTAGCTGAGCGCTTTGCCGTCTATTGAAATGGATTGAACCATCACTCGCGTGAGTTCTTGGCGGTGTCCATTTTTGCGTCTTGTCTTCTTCTTGGGGCGCATTTTGTAGACGATGATCTTGGGCCCACGGCGGTGGTCCATCACCTTGAGTTCAACGCTGGCGCCCTTCACGTAAGGCTGGCCAACTGTGGTGTCATTCTTGCCGTCTTTGATCAGCAGTACGTTCTCAAGGGTGACGGTGTCATCAACAGCCGCTTGCAGACGGTCTAGGTCGTAGTAACGGTTGGGTTGCAACCAAAACTGCTGACCAGAGGCCTCAACGATGGCGTATGAATCACTTTGTTCTTTAGCTTCAGCTTTGGCTGCAGCGGCTTTTGGCTTTGCAGCGGGTTTCTCGGCCATGGGTGGTTAAGACGCGTTCAGGCTCGGAATCTGCAGAGCTGGGCTGTTAAGCGCCGCACCACTTTGACCAATTTGGCCTGACTCGCAATCGAGAGACAAACAAAGATCTTCCCGCGTTTAGGCGCCTTTAGTCAAGATTGAACGCTGATCTCTGAGCGTCAAAACGTCGGCACCAAGCCGTCGTTGATCATGGCCTTCTCTTGCGGCTCAACACACCAGCATTCTTTGAGGTTTGCTGTCATTGGTGTTTTGCCAGCCCTGATCTCCTGAGGATGTTGTGGTCGCAGGCCTAGAGAGGCTCTGATCAGCTTGTTGCAGTTTCAGTTTTGTCTTGAGGAGAGGATTTCGTTGATGCAAAGATCGATCGATGAGTGATTTTCGAGATTCTTGCGCTCTTTGCCTGGCCCTAGATCGCGAGCTGATCGGCATTGTTTGCTGCTTTATTGATCACCTAGGTTGTGGAGATCCATATGGATCTCATTGACGCTTTTTGGCAGCAGTTCAGACTTGAGTTGAATGAGAGAGACTCATCGCAGGGCGTTCTGTTCGCCTTGCTCGATCTGTCAAATCACCTTTGGGTGATGCTTCAACGCTCGCTTTTCGCAGAAGTACCCCTTTCGTTGATATCAATCAGTTCCGATTTAGAAGATGCTTCTGAGATGCAATTATGAGCCCAAGAAAAACCTACATCCTCAAGTTGTACGTAGCAGGGAATACCCCTAATTCGATGCGTGCGCTTAAAACTCTGCGCGACATCCTCGAGAACGAGTTCCGTGGCGTGTATGCGCTCAAGGTGATCGATGTGCTCAAGAATCCTCAGCTTGCAGAGGAAGACAAAATTCTGGCGACACCAACCTTGGCCAAGATCCTGCCGCCACCTGTGCGCAGGATCATTGGTGACCTCTCCGATCGCGAACGGGTTTTGATTGGTCTGGACCTCCTCTATGACGAGATCTCTGAGGAGATGCTCGGCTCATCGACGCTGGATACGTTGGCAGACGATGACATTGCATCGCCAGATTCTTAAGGCTCGCGGTGCAGCGCTTTGTTCCATGGCTAATTCTCTCTAGCGTTTGAGTAGAACGTCCTAGCTATGCAGTCTTCTAGTAGTGCCGGTGGCTCCTCCCAGATGCAGGTGCAGAAGCTACCTACTGGGATCGAAGGTTTTGATGATATCTGTCATGGCGGCTTGCCGACGGGGCGTAGCACGCTGATCAGTGGCACGTCGGGTACAGGCAAGACAGTCTTTTCACTTCATTTTTTGCACAACGGGATTACACAATTCGATGAGCCGGGAATCTTCGTGACCTTCGAGGAGTCTCCATCAGATATTTTGCGAAATTCCGCCAGCTTTGGTTGGAATCTTCAGGAGATGGTAGACCAGGATAAATTATTCATACTCGATGCTTCCCCGGATCCTGATGGTCAGGATGTTGCAGGTAGCTTTGATCTTTCAGGTTTAATCGAAAGGATTAATTACGCCATCGTTAAATATAAAGCGAAACGGGTCGCAATCGATTCCATGACAGCCGTTTTTCAACAGTACGACGCTATTTCTGTGGTGCGTAGGGAAATCTTTCGCTTGATTGCACGTCTTAAGGTGATTGGTGTTACCACCGTAATGACCACAGAACGGATTGATGAATATGGCCCAATTGCACGCTATGGGGTAGAGGAGTTTGTCTCCGATAACGTCGTCATCCTACGCAATGTTCTTGAGACTGAGAAGCGTCGACGTACCGTTGAGATTCTCAAGTTACGTGGCACAACTCACATGAAGGGTGAGTTTCCATTCACCATGGGCACCCACGGCGTCAGCGTCTTTCCTTTAGGCGCAATGCGGCTTACGCAGCGTTCCTCCAACGTGCGGATTAGTTCTGGTGTTCCTCATCTTGATGAGATGTGTGGTGGAGGGTTCTTCAAGGATTCGATCATTCTTGTTACTGGTGCAACGGGGACTGGTAAAACCCTTTTGGTGTCGAAGTTTATTGAGGATGCTTTCCGAAATAAGGAACGCGCGATTCTGTTTGCCTATGAGGAGTCGCGAGCCCAACTGCTGCGTAATGCCACCAGTTGGGGGATTGATTTTGAAGAGATGGAAAGTCAAGGCCTGTTGAAGATTATTTGTGCTTATCCCGAGTCGACCGGTCTGGAAGATCATCTGCAGATTATTAAATCGGCGATTGGACAATTCAAACCATCGAGGATGGCCATTGATTCACTTTCTGCCCTTGCACGTGGCGTGAGCCTCAATGCCTTTAGGCAGTTTGTGATCGGAGTAACAGGTTATGCAAAGCAAGAAGAAATAGCTGGATTCTTTACCAATACAGCTGAAGAGTTTATGGGAAGTCATTCGATTACCGACTCCCATATCTCCACAATCACCGATACTATTCTGCTGCTTCAGTATGTGGAGATCCGCGGCGAGATGGCCAGAGCTGTGAATGTATTCAAGATGCGTGGCTCCTGGCATGATAAGAGAATTCGTGAGTATGTGATTACTGATAATGGCCCACAGATTAAAGACTCATTCTCTAACTTCGAACGGATCTTCAGTGGTGCTCCTCATCGTATTACTAACGACGAACGCGCTTAATGTTGCTTCGATGCCAAGGGCCTTAGGAACGCTAGCTGATTCAGGTTGTTGGCTGAATTAGAGTTCTAAACCTTGTTCTTCTTGTCGAGTTGTTCGTACTGACTGAACGATAAGCTCGTCGGCATCTGTTTGCTCAAGAGGTAGATCAAACCAAAAGGTTGTGCCCAGCTCAACCTCACTGGCCATTCGTATTTGGCCGCCATGCTTTTCGATGATGCCGCGCACGATTGATAGCCCAAGACCGGTGCCAGCTTCTGTATGCACGGCATTTTCCACGCGATAGAAGCGATCAAAAATGTGCTGTTGGTCATCCTGATTGATGCCATGGCCGGTGTCCGCAACTTCTACGCGGAGCTTGGGGAGTGGTGAGAAAAATTCGCAATGTGGTGCTGATTTACTGCTCTCGATTGGAGACATTTTGCAGCTATCAGGCCATGTGTAGGCTCGCACCATCAGGCTTCCACCAGCACGACTAAACTTGAGCCCATTGCCAACTAAATTGTCGAGCACTTGGAGTAGTAGATCCCAATTTCCAAGGATTGTTGGCAGCTCATCATCCGTATTGAGCTCAATATGAATCTGCTTGTCATCTGCATTAAGCCGATAGTTGCGTAGGGTTTGCTCGATGGCAGGGCGAAGATCCATGGGCTCGAACTGCACGGTTCGTCCGGATTCCAAGCGCGAAAGGTCGAGCACATCATTAACGAGTCGAGCCAGCCTATCGGTTTCGGAATTAGCAACACCTAAAAATTCTTTCTTTTCTTCTTCGCTGAGTTGATCGCCGAGATCATGCAGTGTTTCTACATAGCTTTTGATGTTGAACAGTGGTGTTCTAAGTTCATGTGAAACGTTGCTAATGAAGCGGCTTTGGGCTGCATTGAGCTCCACTTCTCTGGTGAGGTCCTGCACTGTGATTGCGATGCCTTTAAGGGTTTCACCGCTTTGATCGCGTACTGACTGCAACACGATGCGAAGTGTGCGTGATGGTTCTTCAAGACTGCAACGCAGATCGTTGCTTTCACCGATATTGCGCAGCAGAGATTGAAGGGGATCATGCAGTTCGTTTGCGATGATCTCTGGTAACTCATTGAGCAGTTCCTGGCCCTCAAGATTGCGACCTTCCCAGCGAAATAGCCGCCGTGCTGTTGGATTGGCCAGCACGATTTGTCCAACTTCATCGAGCAGTAAAGCGCCATCGGCCATCGTGGCAATCAGCGATTGCTGCTTCACTTGGGCAGCAGTGAGCTCTTCAATATTGGCGGCGTCATAGGCCTCCAGTTGGGAGGCCATTGCGTTGAAGCCATTCAGGAGTTCTCCCAGTTCTCCTCCCATCGGTAGAGCGATTCGAGCTTCGAAATTGCCGGAAGCAATGGCCCTTACACCTCGCAGAAGCTCCTTCACAGGCTGCGTGATCGTTAGAGCATTGAAGACGGCGCCGAGAATCACAAGCACCCAGATGGAGATGAAGACGGCAATCGTCACCTGTCGCGTGAGAGCCGCGCTGGCAAGTGCTGTGTCGTTGGGGTTGACCCCGAGAGCCAGGGTCCCCAGATAATCGCCTTTCCACACCAGTGGAACGAAGACATCGGTGAGTTGACCTTGAGGGGTGAGGTGCTGGCGAATCAGTGCGTTTTCTGGTCGTGATGGAAGCTCTGCTGGCAGTTCCAAGCGATGGTTGAGCTGCAGATCGTTATCACCGCTGACAGGGGAAGCGCTAATGGGGATGCCCAGATAGATCAAGCCATCTGGGTCGGCGAAGAAGATGTAACGAAGGCTGCGCGAGCGCCAGAATTGTTCGGCAACAGTTGCCAGTTCCCTGTCACGTCCTTGGGCGACAAGTTCAGTGACGTTTCCAGAAAGGAGGAGTCCTAGATCCCTGGCGTAACGCGTGTCATTCATCCCTGCATCCCTTTGGATGCCGTTGAGGACGAAGAAGGTGACGCCTGTCATCAGCAGGCTTACCACCAGTGTGGCGATTGCCAACAACTTGGTTTGCAGGCTGAATTCTGCCCACCAGAGATAGATGCGTTCCCCCCAGCCGGGTGGCTCTGGTGGGGGTTGGCCATCTCCTGGGGGAGCCCACTCTGCGATGGCTTGCGAAGTACTGCTGGCCATCAACCCATTCAGCGTCTCTTCACCCTAGGACTGGCGCACTTGGTGACCGATGTCCCGGCGGTAAGTGATCCCTTCGAAATACACCTGATCAAGACCTTGGTAGGCGTTTGAGAAGGCCTGATCAAAATCGCTTGCTTGAGCCACAACCGCCAACACTCTGCCGCCATTGGTCAGTTGATCTCCCTCTTCAGTGCAGCGGGTGCCAGCATGGAAAAGCTGTAGGGATGGGCCTGGCTGTAGCTGAATGTTGAGGCGGTCACCCTTGCGAGGTGCATTGGGGTAGCCCGCTGCTGCAGCCACGACACATGCACTGCAGCGGTCCACGATCAACAGCTCTGGTGCTTGATCGAGGCAACCAAGGGCACAAGCCTGCAGAACCTTTGCCAGCTCTGGACCCATCAGTGGCATAAGCGTCTGGCATTCGGGATCGCCGAAGCGACAGTTGAATTCAATCACCTGCGGACCAGAGGGGGTGAGCATCAATCCCGCATAGATGACACCTCGATAGTTGATGCCTCGCTGCTTCAGGGTCGCCAGGGTTGGCTCAAGGACAACCCTGCGCACAAGGTCGAGTCCTGCTGCATCGAGCAGGGGAGCAGGGGCATAAGCCCCCATGCCCCCGGTGTTAGGCCCCCTGTCGCCGTCCTCTAGACGTTTGTGATCCTGAGCAGGAGGCAGCAATAACAATCGCTGGCCATCGCAGAGTGCGAAGACGGATACTTCTGGCCCTTCTAGTCGCTCTTCAAGCACCAATTGGCAACCGGCCGCTCCGAATCGGCCGCTGAAGACCTCCTGGATTGCTTCAGTGGTTGCTTCGATGCTGTCGGCCACGCAGACCCCTTTGCCTGCTGCTAAACCATCGGCCTTAACAACCAAGGGTTGTTGCACTTGATTCAGCACGCTCAGAGCTTCTGCTGCTGTGCTCACTGTCCAGTGTTTTGCTGTTGGCACGCCGGCTTCAGCCATCAGGGTTTTGGACCAGGCTTTGCTGGCTTCCAGCTGGGCACCCTCGGCCCCTGGCCCAAATACAGCTAGCCCGGCCTTGCGCAGTCCGTCAGCCACGCCAGCGGCCAGTGGAGCTTCCGGCCCTATTACCACTAGATCGATCTGAAGCGATTGGCAGGCATCAATCAGGCCATTGACGTCGGTTTCTGCGATCGCCAGGCACCCACAGCCCTGGTGCTCTTTTGTGCCCCCATTCCCTGGTGTGACCCAGACCTCTTCTATGCCGGAACAGCGTCGTAGTGCCCATGCAAGGGCGTTTTCACGTCCACCACTGCCAACCACAAGCAGCCGTTCTAAAGGAGGGAGGGGGTGGGGACGGGTGCTGGACATGGCCATAGGAACAAGCAGGGACGGGGAAGACTCCTAGGTTTGAGCAGGCCGGATCTCGTCAGAGAAATCCGTTGCCCTCTTCCATCTTTGTTGAACGACTCAACTCCATGGGGATTCATTCGCTGCCGCTGACTGTGCTGCTGCTGGCTGCCGTCAGTCAGGCTGCGCCTCTTAATTCTGCGACTGACCTCCGTGCTCCTGCTAGGGAGCCCATGGCTGAACTGGTCTATCGGCAAGTGTTGCTCGATGGGGCGATACCAGAGCTCAACACAGCTTGTGCTGACGCAGCCCTGTTTGGCTTGAACTTGCGTCTGCAGGAACTTCGTAATCGCCTGATCGACATTGCTCCTGCACCTCAACCCTTTGAGGTTGTGATCGCCAATGCTGAAGCGCTGATGGTCTGCAAGGCTCCAGCTAGCACGCAGACGGTGCTCAGTCGTATCAGCCCAGCGCCAGGCAGTCAGCGTCGCGCTTGGTTGCTGCTCTCCTGGCAGGCGGCCAACGCATCTTTGGATCATGCCCAGGCGGCCCTTGCTCTGCGACGCCTGGCAAATGGCGATCTCACGGCCTTGAATTTTGAGCAGCTCACCGTTGGCTATGGAGATGATGGCCTGCCGCTGACACGCGCTGCTCTTGATCTCTTGGTGGAACATGAGCTTTCCATGGATCGTTCGGCTGAGGCGGTCATGGTGCTGTTGGCTGGCCGTGAGCGTGACGCATTGGGGGCCCGCCGTCTTGCTCTGGCCGCTGAGTTGCTTCAAGGTCTAGGCAACGATCAGCACTCATCACTGTTGGAATCAGCCCTTGACCAGGCGGCTGCAGATCAAGCTTGGGGGCTGGCAGAAGACTTGCTGCGATTGCAATTGAAGTTCGATTTAGCAGCGGGTGGTGACGGCTTAAGGCCCCGACAGCGTCTAGAGCGTCTCGCTAATCGCCTCGATGATCGCTACACCCTGTGGGAGTTGGTTCGGGGGGATCTAGATCAGCAGGATGCTGCAACTTTGCTAGAGCAAGAGCTGCGCTCGCCGCGTCAGCCTGGCGGCCATGCTGCTGTTGAAGCGCATCAAAGTGCGCCTCCTTTTTCAGTTCCATCAGAATTCAAATGACGCCAGATCACGGCCCTCTGCTCTATGAGGGCAAGGCCAAAAGGGTCTTCGCTGCGGATCAGCCCGATCGTGTGTTGGTGGAGTTCAAGAATGACGCCACGGCGTTTAATGCACTCAAACGGGCTGAACTCGAGGGCAAGGGGCGACTGAACTGTCAGATCTCGGCACGACTGTTCGAGATGCTTGAGCGCGAGGGTGTGCCCACCCACTACCTCGGCCTGGCCGCCGAAACCTGGATGCTTGTTCAGCATGTTGATGTGATTCCCCTGGAGGTTGTGATTCGCAACGTGGCGACTGGATCGCTTTGTCAACAAACGCCGATTGAGGCCGGTACTGAGCTTTCGCCCGCTTTGTTGGACCTCTACTACAAGGACGACAATTTGGGAGATCCCCTGCTGAGCGAATCAAGGCTGCAGCTGCTTGGATTGATCAGTTCGCAGCAGCGTTTAGAGATCGAACAGTTGGCCCGTCGGGTGAATCAGCTGTTGCTGTCATTTTTTGAGAGCTTGGACCTGTTGTTGGTGGACTTCAAGCTCGAACTTGGACTCAACAGAGCAGGCACTCTGCTGGTGGCGGATGAAATCAGTCCTGATACCTGCAGGCTTTGGGACCATCGAAATAGCGATCCCCAGGCCCGCATCCTCGATAAGGATCGCTTCCGCCAGGACCTTGGTGGAGTGATTGAAGCCTACGGGGAGATCCTCAAACGGGTCCAAGGGGTATGAGCTAATCCCTTCAACTGCAGGTAATGTCAGCGCACATTTGGCGGCTTTGTAGCCGGATTCCTATCACCCATGGCCAGCTTCCTATCTAGCGGACCCTCGGATGCCTTGCGGCGAGGTGCATTTGGCCTGGTTCTGGCCTTGCCGCTTCTTGCTGCTCCTGCGCGCGCTCAGACACCCGAGCAGGACACTCAGCCCCCAGCCACGGAGATCTTGGTCAACGATGATGTTCAGGTGGACGAGGTGGCCACTCCTGAAGGCGTCGTCGAGCAAAGCCTGGAGGTCGAGCAGATTCAGGTCACCCCTGCTGAGCAGCAAGAGCTGCCTCTCAACGCATCTGAACAGCTGCCTGAGGAGCCTCGTGTCTTGATCACCGAGGTGATCATCGAAGGGATTGCAGGCCATCCGGAGCAAGAGCGTGTAGAACTCGCCGCTTATGACGCCATGGTTGTGCGTCCCGGTAGTCGTGTGACTCGAGATGAGCTCAAACGTGATCTCGATGCGATTTACGCAACGGGCTGGTTCTCTGATGTGCGCATTGAGCCGAGTGACGGCCCTTTAGGGGTTCAGCTCGTGGTGCAGGTGCAGCCCAATCCATTGCTCACCAAAGTGGAACTTGATCCACCTGATGTTGAGCTTTCTGAATCTGTGATTGAGGAAACATTCAGCCCCGACTACGGCAGGACTCTCAATCTCAATGAACTGCAGGCTCGTATGAAGGAGTTGCAGCAGTGGTACGCAAACGAGGGCTATTCCCTGGCTCGGGTCACCGGGCCCACGCGCGTTTCTCCACAGGGAGTGGTGCAGCTCAAGGTGATCCAGGGCACGGTGGCAGGGGTGGAAGTGCAGTTCCTCAATAAGGAAGGTGATTCCACCGATGAGAAGGGTGAGCCGATTAATGGCAAGACCAAGCCCTGGGTGATTACACGAGAGATATCAATCAAGCCTGGCGAAGTGTTTAATCGAAATCAGCTTGAGGCTGATATTAAGCGTCTCTATGGCACATCTCTTTTCAGTGATGTCAAAGTCACCTTGAAACCGGTTGCTGGTGAACCTGGCAATGTGACAATCATTCTTGGCATTGTTGAGCAGTCCACCGGTTCGTTGTCAGGTGGTCTGGGTTATAGCCAGAGTCAGGGTGTTTTTGGCCAGATACAACTTCAAGACAGCAATCTTCTTGGTCGTGCCTGGAATATGGCATTGAACATTACCTACGGTCAGTATGGAGGCTTAGGAAGCATTTCATTTACGGATCCATGGATTAAGGGTGATGCTCACCGTACGTCATTTCGTACCTCTTTATTTTTAAGTCGTGAGGTGCCGCAAGTTTTTCAGAGCCAAAATAATGGCAATATTCGCACCCTTAAAGATTACTATGATGGTGGTTCTAGTTACGCATATGATATAGATGAAAAGAATAATCCTGCGGGAAGGAAATTTGATTCAGTTTCTGATGCAGAGAACGCAGACTCAAATGCTAGTTGGTTTGACTATGAAGGGAATTCTGTTGCTTTGCAAAGAATTGGTGGCAATATAATTTTCGCAAGACCTCTTAATGGTGGTGATCCATACAAGAAAGCACCATGGAATGTCTTGGCTGGCTTGAATATTCAGAAGGTCAGACCGATCAACTTCTCTGGCGAAAGCCGTCCTTATGGTGTGGCAAATGATGACATTAAGGATGACCGTGTGCCTGATGATGATGTGATTTGTATCGCCTTTGATTGTGCAGATGAAAACAATCTTCTTGGTGTAAGAGTTGCGGCTACTTATAATAATTTGAATGATCCTCGTAATCCAACTTCTGGCAACTTCTTTAGTTTCGGCACTGAGCAATTTGTATCTGTTGGGGAGCATTCACCGACCTTTAACCGTCTTCGGACTAGCTATACACATTTCATTCCAGTTAATTGGTTGAAACTTGCCAAGGGCTGCCGTCCTAAGCCAGGGGAACCGGAAAATTGTCCTCAGGCCCTTGCTTTTCAGGTTAAGGCAGGCACAGTTTTAGGCGATCTGCCTCCTTATGAAGCTTTCTGTCTTGGTGGATCTAATTCCGTAAGAGGTTGGAGTGATTGTGATTTATCTGTAGGACGAAGCTTTGTTGAAGCGACGATTGAATATCGATTCCCGATTTGGAATATCGTTTCTGGTGAGGTTTTCGTTGATGGCGGTACTGACTTAGGTTCCCAAGAGAATGTTCCTGGTAAGCCAGGCAAACTTCTCGACAAGCCTGGTTCTGGTTTTTCGATCGGTTCTGGTCTGATTGTTACCACTCCAGTAGGGCCATTGCGCCTTGAGGTGGCAACACAGGATTTCACCGATGAGTGGCGCTTTAATCTCGGGGTTGGCTGGAAGTTCTAGTGGCTTTTTGGCCCACGAGTTATGACCGTGCTTGGACCCTAGGCGGAGCTGTCTCAAGACGAGGGATTGGGCTTCATGGTGGGGAGGTCGCCGAAGTGCGTTTACAGCCTTCGGCGCAAGTTGGCTTTCATGTCTCCTGGCTGGACAACAGCGACCCACCAGTCACTTTGGGGCCACATCAGGTTCGCAATAGTCAGCTTTGCACCACTTTGGAACTGGGCGACCGCCATTTAGGCACGGTGGAACATCTACTTGCGGCCTTGGCGGGCTGTGGCTTGACCCATGTGGAGATCCAGGTCGGTGGTGAGGAAATACCGCTTCTTGATGGTTCAGCTCTGGGCTGGGTGGAGGCGATAGCAGAGGTGGGCCTTACTCCTGCTGCAACCCCTCGTGCCGATCCGCTCGTGCTTGAGCGTGCTTTGGTGTGTCATCGCGGTAGCAGTGTGATCACAGCGACACCTGCCGAACGCTTCAATGTTGTTGGTGTGATTGATTTCCCACAAGCTGCTATTGGTCATCAGATGCTGGCGATTGAGCTCACTCCAGAGGGGTTTACTGAACAGATTGCTCCGGCGAGAACATTTGGGTTTCGCGAACAGGTGGATCAGCTCTTGGCGGCGGGCCTCATCCAGGGGGGGGCCCTAGACAATGCCTTGGTTTGTGATGGTGATCATTGGTTGAATCCTCCACTGCGATTTGCTGATGAACCAGTGCGCCATAAGCTCTTGGACTTGATAGGAGACCTTGCTCTTGTGGGATTCCCTCAGGCTCAGGTTCTCGTCTATCGGGGGTCCCATGGACTCCATAACGATCTGGCGAATGCTCTCCTTGCCGTCTGTCCTGTGACTGTCTCTTGACCGATCCCTCTCCTAATACTGCTGTGTTGACAAGTGAGCAGATCATGGGGCTGCTGCCTCATCGTTATCCGTTCGCTCTGGTTGATCGTGTTGTGCTCCATGAACCTGGCCAGCGGGCTGTTGCGATCAAAAATGTGACCCTCAATGAACCTCAGTTCCAGGGTCATTTCCCTGGTCGTCCTTTGATGCCTGGGGTCTTGATTGTTGAGGCGATGGCCCAGGTGGGTGGTTTGATCGTGGCCCAGATGCCCGATCTGCCCAAGGGGTTATTCGTGTTTGCAGGTATCGATGCAGTTCGTTTTCGCCGTCCGGTTGTGCCAGGAGATCAGCTCACGATTAGCTGCGAGCTGCTTAGCTTGAAGCGGCAGCGCTTTGGCAAAGTCAGGGGGGAAGCCAGGGTGGAGGGCCAGCTGGTTTGCTCTGGTGAGTTGATGTTTTCCTTGGTGGACTGAGGATCATGAGCGAGGTGCGCAAACTCTCAGCGATCACTGCCGAAAAAAAGGCTCAGGTTCACCCTGCGGCTGTGGTGGATCCTCGTGCTGAGCTCGCTTCCGGCGTCATTGTTGGGCCGGGAGCAGTGATTGGACCTGACGTGAAGATTGGTCCTGATACCTGGATTGGTCCCCATGTGGTGCTCGATGGCCGTTTGACCCTTGGTGCCAATAACCGGGTTTTCCCTGGTGCATGCCTTGGTCTTGAGCCACAGGACCTCAAGTATCGCGGCGCACCCACAGAGGTGGTGATTGGCGATGCCAACACAATTAGGGAATACGTCACCATCAACCGGGCCACGGAGGAAGGTGAACAGACCAGGATCGGTGATCACAACTTGTTGATGGCCTATTGCCACCTTGGTCACAACTGTGAGCTGGGCAATGGGATTGTGATGTCGAATGGAATACAAGTGGCTGGTCATGTCGTGGTCGAAGACCGGGCCGTGATCGGCGGCTGCTTGGGAATTCACCAATTCGTTCACATTGGCAGTCTTGCCATGGTTGGAGGCATGACAAGGGTTGATCGCGATGTACCCCCGTACTGCCTCGCCGAAGGGCATCCAGGTCGATTGAGGGGTCTTAATCGCGTTGGCCTGCGGCGCAGTGGTCTGAAGACTCAAGAGGGAGGAGAGCTTGGCCAGTTGCAGGAGATTTGGAATCTGCTGTTTCGATCTGATCATGTCTTTGTTGAGGGGTTGCGGCTTGCTCGACAAGAGCAGTTGATGCCAGCGGCTGCACACCTCTGTGCCTTTCTGGAGGCCTCGATTGAGAAGGGACGTCGCGGTCCTATGCCTGCGATGTCATTGAGTCGCTGATGGTGCGCCTGCTGATCAGCACTGGCGAGGTCTCTGGTGATTTGCAGGGAAGTCTCTTGATTCAAGCTCTCCAAAAGGAGGTTGAACGGCGTTCATTACCGCTTGAGTTGATGGCCCTTGGAGGTCCCCGCATGCAGGCTTCTGGTGCAGAACTGCTTGCTGATACGGCTCCGATGGGTGCGATTGGACTTTGGGAGGCCCTGCCTCTGGTCCTCCCCACTTTGCGACTTCAGTCTCGAGTGGATCACGTGCTCAAGCAGCGACCACCCGATGCCGTGGTGCTGATCGATTACATGGGGGCCAACGTGCGTTTGGGGCACAAGTTGCGGCGCTGGTTTCCCAGGGTGCCGATCATTTACTACATCGCTCCTCAGGAATGGGCTTGGCGTTTTGGCGATGGCGGCACGACTCAGCTGCTGAGTTTCACCGACAGAATTTTGGCGATCTTTCCCGTTGAAGCAGAGTTCTATGCCCAGCGGGGGGCCAAGGTGACGTGGGTCGGTCATCCTTTACTCGATACGGTGAGTGTGCTGCCTGATCGTCAGCTGGCGCGTGAGCGGCTTGGCTTGAAGCCTGGCCAAAGATTGTTGTTGCTTTTACCGGCTTCCCGGCAACAGGAACTTCGTTACTTGATGCCCACTCTCGCCAAGGCAGCAGCTTTGCTGCAGCAGCGTGACCCATCCCTTGAGGTAATTGTTCCTGCAGGATTAGCAAGTTTTGAGACGTCTTTGCAGGAGGCTCTTGAGGCAGCGGCAGTTCGAGGGCGAGTCCTTTCGGCTCAGCAGACCGATGAACTCAAACCAATGCTTTATGCGGCGGCTGATCTTGCCCTCGGCAAATCAGGCACCGTCAATATGGAACTGGCCTTGCGTGGCGTTCCTCAGGTGGTGGGCTACAAGGTGAGTCGGATCACAGCATTTGTGGCTCGACACTTTTTGCGCTTTCGGGTGGACCATATCTCGCCGGTGAATCTGTTGCTGAAGGAACGGCTTGTGCCGGAATTACTACAGGATGAGTTGACTGCAGAAGCACTTGTGCAGGCCGCTATCCCTTTATTGGAGGATCCTGCCCAGCGTAATGAGATGCTCGAGGGCTATCGGCGATTGCGGCAGACGCTTGGCGTTCCAGGTGTTACCGATAGGGCAGCCAAGGAAATCCTTGATTTAACAAAGACATGAAGACAACGTTTCGACCTTTGAGGAGATGGTGGATTGCCATCTTTCTCTGTGTTTCCTTACTTGGCTTGCCGCTTCAAGTTTTGGCGTCAGTCGAGGAAGCCGTTTTTGCCGGGGGCTGCTTCTGGTGTCTTGAGCATGATCTGGAGGGATTAACCGGTGTGATTTCTGCTGAGAGTGGTTACACAGGTGGTGATTTGCCGCGCCCCACCTACAGCCAGGTCAGCTCTAAGACCACAGGTCATCAAGAGGCCGTACGGGTGCGATTTGATGCTGCTCAAATCAGCTATGCAGAGCTACTACGCAGCTATTGGCGCAATGTTGACCCTCTTGATGGTGATGGCCAATTTTGTGATCAAGGCGACTCCTATCGACCTGTGATCTTCACCCGAGATGATCAGCAGGCCAGCGAGGCTCGTGAGAGTGCTGATGCTGCGGCTTTGGAGCTGGCCGAGCCCATGAGCAATCTGAGAGTTGAGATCAAACCTTTAAGCGAATTCTGGCTGGCTGAGGATTACCACCAGAATTACGCGGAGCTCAATAGCATCAAATACAACTTCTATCGATACAGCTGTGGCCGCGACCGTCGGCTAGATCAGCTATGGGGTGACAACGCACGAACCGGCTTGCCATGGCAGCGCCCAGATCAAGCAAATCTAAGGAAAAAATAAAATCAGGATGACCTTTGAAATCGGGTAGTGCGCAGTGAAGATGCGGGTTTCCACCCATCCCTACTGCTGAAAAAGCTGCTTAACATCTACTGGAGATTTAAGTAGGAGATGTATGTATCTGCTGACCGTTAAGGATGGACTAGTGACTCGGCATGTTGGCCCGTATCCTTCTCCGCAGCAGGCTTCCGATGACTTGGAAAGGGTTTTGGAGTCTTTTTCTGAACGAGCACGTTGGCAGATTCATGCGTTGGAATGCCCCAAGACCCTTTCGCTTTCAGAGCGGATTCATGCCAGGAATGGGGTGATGAATGTTGCAGCCTCATGAGTTAGGCGGTCTTTCCCTCTCCCTTTGGCTTTGATGCTCAAAGCTTCTTTGATGAGATCGCTATCGAATACCAGGTCAAGGCCTTTCGTCATTCAAGCCAGTTCAATATCCCGCATCAAAATTCAGGGTCCCGATTCTGATCAAGCAAGCGAAAACTCTTTGCTGATCAATTTTTTGCATAGGTTGCTAGCTCCAGGGATGAGCATTGCCAACCCTGCGCGACCTTGAGCGATCAACGTTGTACTCGTGTTGTGATTCCTTCTTCAGCTCATTTTTTGCTGAGTTGAATGCAAAGCCTCTTGACTCAAGACTGACTACAAATCCAATTCACCAAAGTGCGAACCCCGTAGCCGGTGGCACCAGATGGATTGAGGCCACGGCCCTTTTCAGACCAGACCGTTCCGGCGATGTCGATGTGGGCCCATGGGATGGAGGCTTCAACAAACTCTTTGAGGAAAAGGGCCGCGGTAATGGATCCGCCAGGACGAGGTCCTGTGTTCTTGAGGTCAGCGAGGTTGGATTTGAGACCCTCTCGATAGGAGCTTGGCAATGGCATGCGCCAAAGGCCTTCGCCGGCCGCCTCTGCGGCAGCGGTTAGGCCCTCAGCCAGGGGATCATGACTTGTCCAAAGGCCAGCGATCTCTTCGCCAAGTGCGATAACGCAAGCCCCTGTAAGGGTTGCTAAATCCACGATTGCGTCTGGTTCGAGTCCGCAGGTGTATACCAGTGCATCGGCAAGGGTTAGACGCCCTTCGGCATCGGTGTTGTTGATCTCGATGGTCGTGCCGTTTGAGGCCCGCACGATGTCTCCTGGATGGACAGCGGATCCATTCACCATGTTTTCGCAGGCTGCCACGATCACATGCACTTCCACTCCCTTGGGTCGCAGTTCTGCAATCGCTCGGGCGGCTCCAAGTACAGCTGCGCTGCCGCCCATGTCGAACTTCATCAGATCGATCTGGGCAGCTCCAACCTTGAGGTTGTATCCACCGGAATCAAAGGTCAGTCCCTTGCCTACAAGGGCCACTCGTCGTTGCACTGGTCCTTGAGGGCGATAGGTGAGGTGAATGAATTTTGGCTCCAGATCAGAACCTTGAGAGACAGCTAGGTAGGCACCCATTTCCCGTTCGGCGCAGTCAGACCGCTCCAGCACAGTGCACTCGAGGCCGTGTTCGTGGGCAAGTTGAATCGCTGTTTGGGCGAGGGCCGCAGGGGTAAGACTGTTGGCAGGAGCCGCAACCAGCTGCCTTGCTAGTTCCACTCCCGCACAGGTGGGGTGAACGGCTTGAAGATCTTTGCCGGCTGAGTCGGGCAGACCAATGAGCTCCAGTTTTGTTGGCGTAGAGCGGGGCTCAGGAGCACTGCGAAAGCGGAGGTCTTTATAGAGGGAAAGGCGAACGGCTTCTGCGACGGCCCTTGCGGCAGATGCCCCATCCAAGGGCTCCCAGGGGAGCATCATCCCCAGGGTTCCACTGCATCCGAGGCTTGCTTTCGCTCCCAAGGCAGCCGCCTTGCGAAGGTCGTCAAGCCTCGTGTTCTGGGGTTCTCCGAGCCCTACGAGCACCAGCAGGTTTGGCTTGTTTTGGAGCAGTTGAACGGTGGCGATTTCTCCGGATTTGCCTTTGAACATCTGCTTCTCAAGGCTCTGCATCAGAGAGCCTTTGCAGAGTGTTTCCAGCTCGTTTAAACGTTCCTCCATCTTTCCCTCAAACATGCCCACCATGAGCACATCGCCAGTCCAGCTCTGCAAGGTTGCTGGAAAAAGGCAAATCTCCATGGGATGTTGATGAGGTGGCGCGATGTTAGCCGTGCCGTTTAGCTGCATTCAGCTGTGAACGGGGTGCTCCAGCGAGCTCTTGTTTCTTTGTTGAACGGTGGCAGCCAGCGCTGGATCAGTTGTTGCTCGAGCTGTCGACGGGCCTTGGTGCTCTCGGGAACATCGCTCCAAAAACGGATGCTGAGCTGGCTTGGTAGTCCTGCCTTGGCAAGGGCTTCGGCATAGGCCGCCAGGTAAGCCTTGCAATCATGCTCGCCCTTCCAGCGGCGATCTGCAGCAATCGTTTCGCCCACATAAAGCAATAAAGGAGTGGTGAGGTCTGCTGGGCGGTCCATCACCAGATAAACGGCTGGGCCATGGTGAGGGCTGTTAGGCCAGCGCCAGAAGCTCA
Organism: Prochlorococcus sp. MIT 1303; assembly: GCF_001631965.1. Classification (NCBI taxonomy): domain Bacteria; kingdom Bacillati; phylum Cyanobacteriota; class Cyanophyceae; order Synechococcales; family Prochlorococcaceae; genus Prochlorococcus; species Prochlorococcus sp. MIT 1303. The sequence continues at coordinate 165,626 of NZ_LVHK01000043.1, read as the reverse complement.
GGGGGAGAGGGGTGAGCTGCAGGGGCTTCAATTGGTCGATGACTGTTTCGTGATCGCTACCAAACAGCGAGCTCTGCCGAGCGATGTCTGGCTCTCCTTGGAAGAGATCGGCTTGATGGCCTTGAATGCGCCTCTGCCAGTTTTGTAAAAGGTCGCGGCTAAGAATGAGCTCCTGGCGGGGGGTGAGCCCTGTGGATAGAACTTGGTTTGGGAATAGGTGGCCCTGACCACGCGCGGTTTCCATCGATTGATCACCTTTGCGGAAGCTTTGGAGCTGCGCTTGTTGGCTCAAAGTGCAAGATGCCAATCACCCTTTGGGGATCGCTCATTCAGGCGGACGTTACCGAGTCAGTGAAGGCAGCGTTATTGCCAACGTGGCAGTCTTTGAGGTAACTCCACCAGCCCATCACGAAAAGCCACCACCACAGCATGGGTGCGATCTCGTGCTGGCAATTTTTGCAGCAGGTTGTGCAGATGGCTCTTGACCGTATCGATCGAGAGATAGAGCTCATCGGCAATGTTCTGATTGCTCATCCCTTTACAGATTCCTCGAAGCACATCTCCCTCGCGCAAGCTGAGGTTGTCGATTTGGCTGCTGCTCTTGCCATTGCCGAGACGACCGTGACGTAAAACTCCTGCAACCACACTGTCTAAGTAGGTTCCATCGCTTTCGATTGCGCTTAGAGCTGCCAGCAGGGTGCCACTACCGACGAGCTCATGGGCACAGAGGCCATCACAATGGGCTTCGATTGCATCTAGCAGGGTGCGTAAGACAGGTCGTTGAATCAGCATCAGGGCCTTGAGATCAGGCTTGAGCTGTTTTGCTTTACGGACCAGGCTTGGGCCATTCCCGCTCTCCAGTAGATCCGTGCAGATCAGGAGATCTGCATTAGAGCTTTTCAGGCAACTGAGGGTCTCGTCCTCACCGGTTGCAGCGCCCACTAGGGGACCCAGACAATCAAACCAGCCCACCCAACTTGTGATTAAGACGCGATCGGCTGTGGCGACAACAGTCCGACTGCGACGTAGTAGGGGATGGCTTTGTTGACTTGTTTTCTGGAGAGAAGAGATCCGGGGAGTGATGTCCACTGGTTGCAACCAGGTAACAGGAGCGGTTAGAGCCTCATTGTGGAGATTACGTTGATCCGCACTGTTTCTGACGTCGAGAATTTTGCACAATTCCAACCAACAAGCCCAGGGCGTTCATGGCCTTCTTTGAATCGGAGATTGTTCAGGAGGAGGCCAAGCGGCTGTTCACCGACTATCAACAGTTGATGCAACTCGGTTCTGAATATGGAAAGTTTGATCGGGAGGGTAAAAAAAAGTTCATCGACACCATGGAGGAGTTGATGCAGCGCTATCGCGTGTTTATGAAGCGTTTTGAGCTCTCCGAGGATTTTCAAGCAAAGATGACTGTTGAACAGCTGCGCACTCAGTTGGGCCAGTTCGGGATGACGCCTGAACAGATGTTTGAGCAGATGAATCAAACCTTGACCCGGATGAAGAGAGAGCTTGAGCAGGACTCTCGATGAAAGTGATGACTGGCTGACTCGCTACCCGTACGATCCGCTCAGCTAGAGATCCTCTAACGATGCCGGAGACGCCGATCACCATGCCGGCCTGGTTGGAGCGGGGCATGGTTGACTTGTTCCCTTCAGGCCAATGGGGGGATGCTGATCAGCAACTTGCGACTCGTCTTGATGAGGCTCGAGAACAAAACCGACCCCTGAGGGTCAAACTTGGTATTGATCCCACTGGTCGTGATATCCATCTGGGACACAGCATCCTGTTTCGCAAACTGAGAGCTTTTCAGGATGCGGGGCATACAGCAGTGTTGATTATTGGCGATTTCACTGCACGAATCGGTGACCCAACCGGCAAGAGCAGCACCAGAGTGCAGCTCACCTCTGAGCAGATTGAGGCCAATGCGACGACCTATCTTTCCCAGCTGGGTCAGGGGCAGTCAGCGGAAAAAGCGCTGCTCGATTTCACAACCCCTGGGCGCCTGGAAGTGCGACGTAATACTGAGTGGTTGGCTGACTTGGATTTGCCCGAGGTGATTGGTTTGTTGGGCACTGCCACGGTTGGGCAAATGCTGGCTAAAGAAGACTTTGGCAATCGTTATGGCTCAGGTGTTCCGATAGCTCTGCATGAGTTTCTTTATCCCCTCTTGCAGGGTTACGACTCGGTAGCGGTGCAGGCAGATGTTGAACTTGGTGGGACTGATCAGAAATTCAATGTCGCGATGGGGCGAGATCTTCAGCGTCATTTCGATCAGCGCCCCCAGTTTGGGCTCCTACTCCCAATTCTGGCTGGCCTGGATGGGGTGCAGAAGATGAGCAAGAGCCTCTCTAACACTGTGGGACTGAATGAGGACCCCCTTTCCATGTATTCCAAGTTGGAGAAGGTTCCTGATGCCCTTGTAAGCAGTTACGTGGTTTTGCTTACCGATCTCGATCCTGAAGCTTTACCTGTCAATCCGCGTGAACGGCAGAAGGCCATGGCCCTTGCGGTCACGGCCAGCCGTCATGGCATCGCGGCGGCTGAAGCCGCCCAGAATGATGCAGCCAGATTGGTTTCCGGCTCTCAAGATGATGCGGCATCTGTGCCAGAAGCTTTGCTTTCGGATGTGAATTTTCCGGCCAAGGCCTTTTATCTGCTTAGTGCGATTGGCCTTTGTGCGAGCAGTAGCGAGGCTCGGCGTCAAATCAAGGGTGGTGCGGTACGTCTGGATGGCGAAAAAATTACCGATCCCAATTTGGAATTCACTGACTCCAGCCTGCTGATGGGCAAGGTGCTGCAAGTGGGCAAGAAAACCTTTCGTCGTTTGACGCGTTGAGTAAAGGACCAACCCCTGCTGTGATGACCTCGCCATTGACTCCTGCCGATCAACTGATCATTGCTCTTGATGGCATGGAGCGGGCTGAGGCCCTTGCATTCATCTCAAAGTTGCCAGAGGTCAGTTGGGTCAAGGTGGGCCTGGAACTGTTTGTTAGTGCGGGGCCAGAGGTCTTGGCTGATCTACGGGAGCAAGGGTTGCGGATTTTTCTTGATCTCAAGTTTCACGATATCCCTGCCACCATGGCAGGAGCTTGTCGCCGAGCGGCGAGCTTTGGGGCTGAGTTGATCACGGTGCATGCCTGTGCTGGCGGTGCTGCCCTTACTGAAGCTCAGGCTGCTGCTTGTGAGGGGGCTGCGGAGGTTGGCTTGTCAGCCCCCCGGCTGTTGGCCGTCACTGTGCTCACCAGTTGGGATCAGAAGCGTCTAGCGAATGAGCTGTGTATTCCTCAGTCTCTTCAGGCCAGGGTGGAGTGGTTGGCTGAGTTGGCAGCGGAGTCAGGGTTGGGCGGCTGCGTGTGTTCTCCCTGGGAAGTCAGCGGCTTACGCCGACTTCATCCCTTGCCATTTGAGTTGGTGACTCCTGGTATTCGCCCCTCGGGGGCTGAATTGGCGGATCAGGTCAGGGTCATGAGTCCTGCAGCGGCGCTGAATGCAGGAGCTTCCCGTTTGGTGATTGGCAGGCCGATTACCCGTGCTGTTGATCCGGCAGAGGCGTTTGCAAGCTGCTGCTTTGAGATTGAACAGCGTCAGCTTGACTGACCGAGGCGAGGTTCGGTGCCCGCCAGCAAGCGTTGCAGATTGGAGCGGTGTCGCCATACCACCATTGCCATGGCGGCAAAGGCCACAGCCAGGTAAGCCGGCGGTGAGTTGCCTTGAAAGCGCAAGATCATCAGCAACGGCAAGCTGAGGGCGGCGATGATGCTCGATAACGACACGATCCTGCTGAAGCTCAGCACAGTGAGGAAGATGCCGAAACAGGCCAGCCCTACAGGCCAGGAGATGCCTAGCAGCATCCCCAGGCCTGTAGCGACAGCTTTGCCACCTTTCCATCCCAGCCACACAGGCCAGATGTGACCTGCCAAGGCTGCTAGACCTGCCGCAACTTGCCAGCCATCATCCAGCTCAAGTGCCCTGGCAACCAGTACGGCGGTTGTGCCTTTGCCAACATCGATAAGGAACACAGCCAGGGCAGGACCTTTACCCACCTGGCGCAGCACATTGGTGGCCCCGGTTGATCCAGAACCCTTCTCACGCAGGTCGATTCCTGCCAACCATTGGGCTGCAAGATATCCGCTGGGCAGTGAACCCAGCAGATATCCCATGACTAGAGAGAGAAGACTTCCAAATAGAGAGTTGAACATCATCAGAGCAGTTCTTCGTCTTCGAACCGTTCTTGCGGCCCAGCTGCAAAGGCTAGCCAGAGAGGAAACTGAAGCACGGGGATCTCTACGCTGCGTTGGGCTGCATCAATCAGGATGAGGGGGACTTCCCCTCGTCCCTCAAGTCGGTCGGCGCGTTCTACAAGAGCTTCGCCGCGTTCAAAAAGAACAATGCCGCTGCTCGGGCCGAAGTCTTCTCTAGCGAGGCCTAGAGCATCTTGAAGGCCACGTCGCCATTCGCCAAGCCGCTCTGGTTCGCCGGCAAGCACCAGGCTTTGGAATCGGTCGCCATAGAGTTCACCGAGGATGGCAATCAGGGCTGCCGCTACAAGGATGTTGCGTGTTCGGCTGTTCAGGCTTGGCTGCGCTCCTCGCCCACCCTGATTGAAAAACCAGTCTTCTAGAAGTTCTTTGTCCCTGGGATCAAGGCTGCGTCGCAGTTTCCAAGGATCGGCGTAGAAGTCTGGCTGACTTAGAAATTGCTCCAGACATTCACGGATCAGGCTTTCGTCTGGTTTAAAGGTGTCAGCAACAGCTAGGGCGTTGCCCTGAGCGGCGGCCTCGGGCGTTGAATTGGGTTGGTCTAGGGGAGAAGGTTGGACCACAACAGGCTGCACAACCAGTTCAAGTTGCTCCACTGATTGGGCCAGGTCTTGCAGAGCGCCTGTGAGGTAGTCCTGGAAGCCTTTGACCCGCCTGGCAATAGCATCGGACTGACCAGCGAAGGAACTGCTGAGCTCCTTTTCCAGTTGGGATTTGCGGTTGGAGAGGTCTTTGATTTCTGCTTCGAGTTGATCGCGACGTTGCTGCAGCTCCGTTAAGGCCACTTGCAGGAGTGGATCAAGATCTGGTTTGTCTTGAGGAGCAGCTAGGAGATCGTATTGAGAGTCTGCTGAGTTATTCGAGGGCTGTTCAGGCGCAAGCTGTTCAGGAGAGGGCTGTTCAGGAGAAGTCTGCCCAGGGGGAGGCTGTTTGCGGAGGGGGAGGTCGGCTTCAGGCATGAACCAGGCAGGCAGTGGTGGTATTGCTCTCAGGAGAGATGTTGGGTCTGTTTGGGGAGTTGATGAGAGAGGGCCGATCTGGACCCATCACTGATTTAGGAGCGATATGGGAGTAAGCAGTATTTGTCAATAGCTGCGCGTTTGTTTGTGGGCCTTGATGACATCAGCTGAAAAGAATCTGGGTGAGCAACACATCCATCAAAGACACTGTGACCAGAGTCATCACAACGGCGCCAGTGGTGCTGGTGCCAACTTCTTTTGGACCACCACGCGTTGTGAGACCCCATCCGCAGGAGAGAACAGCAATCTGTAGGCCGAACACCAATGATTTGACCAGCATGAATGGCATGTCATCCGGAGTCAGCCAGGTGCGCACGGAATTCCAGAACACCTCTGGTGGAATTTGATAAAGATTGGTGCTGCTGACCTGGCCGCTCCAGAGGGCTATGCCGAAGAACAAAATGCATTGCACCGGTGCCATGACCACCATGGCGATCACTCTTGGAACCACCAAGTACTCAACAGGCTCGGTTCGCAGCATGGTGATGGCATCGATTTGTTCGGTGACCTTCATGGTGCCCAGCTGAGCTGCATAGGCCGTGGCTACCTTGCCGGTCAGCAGCGTGGCGGTGAGCAGAGGAGCGATTTCCCTTGCCATACCAATGGCGAGAATCCCTCCCACCGTGGAACCAGCCCCTTGTCTGCTCAGTTCTGCGGCGACCTGGATGTTGAAGACCGTTCCTGCGGCTAAGCCTGTGATCAGCACAATCAGGAAGCTGCCTGGACCGGCCTCCATCAGCTGATCGAACAGGTCGACCTTGTTGATATGACCTCTAGCGGTGGCGGCCACTGCCTGGCCTCCGATGATGAGGCTGCTGCCCAGTCGCTTCAGCCAGCGAGGAGTCGTCATGACGTGGCTGCCTGGTTGTGAGAGTTCCTTTCGGGCCAGCCTCGCATCACCACAAGACCCAGCGCCACAAGCACGGCGGGAATGAATCCCATGCACATGCGAATGGTGATCAGAGCGGATTCTGGTTGATCCGAATAGCTCAGTGCTCCGCCAGCTTCTGCTACTGAGCGATAGCCAGACAGTGAAAGCAGGATGCCGAGCAGTTGGATGCTCACACCAATACCGATTTTCTGAACCAGCACCATCCAGGCGGTGTAGAGGCCTGCTGGCTTGTCAGGGTCAGCATCAATTGCATCTGGTAGCAGACACCAAGGGATCAGATAAGCAGTTGCGGCTCCAAATCCCACCGTGCCAATGGTCGCCAACAAAGCCATCAATCTCAGGCCATCAGTGCCTGCTGTAGGCCAGAGGTTGGCGAGGGATGCATCAGCGGAGAGGGGGGGGAGCAGCATCGAAACAACACAAGCAGCGATCCATAGACACCCACCCCAGCACAGGGCCCTGATTCGCCCATGGCGATTGGCATACATGCTCCAGACCTGAAGGCCGATCAGGGCGCAGAGTTGGAAGGGCAGCAACATCCAGGTGGCCAGTTCTGCGGGTACGCGCATCAACTGGACCAGGTAGATCAGAGCAACTGGCTGCATCAACTGCAAAGCGCACCAGAGCAACAGGTAAAGCCCCAGAACTTTGAGGAAGCGTCTGTTGCTGATGATCCTCACAAGCTGTCGGCTTAGGGGCTCGTGATGGCAACGGGGGCTCCGGGCGGTTTTTGTGAAAGGGGCCAGCCCCCAGCAGCAGGCGAGGGTAGCTAAAGCCGCGATTGTGCCGGTGATGCGGCCCATGGCCAAGTAACCGTTGGCACCGTTGACCAGCAGTAGAGGCGTCACAATCAAGCCGCTTGCACCAGCGATGATTGATCCGGTGAATCTGGCGGCGTTGAGACGGTTGCGCACAGATGTGTCTTCTGTGAGCTCTGTGGAGAGGGCGGAGTAAGGCAGATTGACGCTGGTGTAGGCGGTCATCAGCAGAATCGCCATCACGATGTAATACGTCGTTTTCTGGGCAACGTCTCCGGGAGGAACCCACCACATGGCGGCCAGACTGATGCCGAGGGGCAGTGCTCCGCCAAGCATCCAGGGAACCCTTGGCCCCCAACGAGTTTGGGTGTGATCGCTCAGCCAGCCGATCATTGGGTCATTGATCCCATCCCAGAGCTTGATCACCATCAGCAGTGAGCCGGCAACAATTGCAGGCAGACCGGCGGTCCCGGTAAAGAACACGAACAGGTAGAACCCAAGCAGAGTTGCTGCCAGTCCGGTTCCTGCATCGCCAAGGCCATAGGAGATCATCAGCCGGCGGCGTGATCCCCCTTGAAGCGCTGTGGATGTCGTCAAGCTGCAAAAAGGGGGATGCGCAAGGTCATAATGCAGGGGCACTGAACCCCAGACCCACTTCGTTAATCGCGATGGTTCTGCTGTACTAGTGCGGGCGTTGTGTAGTGGTAAGACCTCAGCCTTCCAAGCTGATGACGCGGGTTCGATTCCCGCCGCCCGCTTTTTTGATTTTGTCTTTTAGAACTTGAGTTTTGAGGCGTATTCCTCTGCCAGCAAGATCAACATGCTGCGGTTCTGCAGATCAATGTCCTCTGAAGTCCATGCATGAGGTCTTGCGGGTAGATCATCCGGGCTAGGACGTGCTGTGTCCAGGATGCGGTGCCAGGCAGAAGTCGGTTCCGGCAGATCAAAGTGCATGGCTTTGCTGTAGGCGTTGAAGCCCATCCACATCACCGCACCGCTGAAGCCTCGATTCAGGCTGTAGCAGATGGTATGGGACCAGCTGCCCCAATCGGGCTTGTCGATCTCAACACCATGCCATTGCAGCCAGAGATCGTCTGGACTCTGCTGAAGACGTACGGGCATTTCTTCAGGGGGGTGATTGATGGGAGAGAAGAGTTCCGAAAGTTGGTGGCGAATCATCAGCAGTCTGCTGACGAAGAGGTGCAAATCCATATCGCATTGTTCAGGGTTCCAGAGCATCCAGCCGAGCGGGTTGTCCTGACACCAGCTGTTGTTGTTCCCCCCCTGGCTGCGGCCCACTTCATCTCCCATCAAAAGCATTGGCACTCCTCTTGAAAGCAGCAGGGTGGCGATCAGATTGCGCATCTGGCGATGGCGGAGGGCCTGCACGGCATGGTCACTGCAGGGGCCTTCAATGCCGTTGTTCCAGCTGTTGTTGTGATTTTCACCGTCGCGGTTGCTCTCTCCATTGGCGAGATTGTGTTTGTGGTTGAAACTCACCAGGTCATTGAGGGTGAAGCCATCGTGTGCTGTGATGAAGTTCAGGGAACGTCCCAGCGGAGCTGGTTCACCTTTGTAGAGATCAGCACTTCCGCTTAGGCGTTGTCCCATCCTCCAGGCGCTGTCTTCGTCTCCTTTCCAGAAGGCACGTAGGTCATCTCGGTAATGGCCATTCCATGTTCCGATTCGTTGTGCTGGGAAATCGCTGAGTCGATAGAGGCCACCGCAATCCCATGGTTCGCTAAACAGTTTTAAATCGCTGAGCTCTGGATCAGCTTCAATCTCTTCAAATAGGGGAGGGTGTTCGAGCGGCTTTAGGCCTTCGCCTCGGCTCAGGGCGATCCCTAGATCGAAGCGGAAGCCATCGACTCCTAGTTCGATGGCCCAGCAACGCATCGATTCGAGAATCAGCTGCCTCACGATTGGACGATTTGCGGCGATGCTGTTGCCGCAACCACTTACATCCAGGTATTCGCCACTGTCGTTTTGGTGGTAATAGAGAGCATCGCTGAAGCCTCGCCAGCTGAGTGTGGGGCCATCAAGGCTGCCTTCTGTGGTGTGGTTGTAGACCACGTCAAGGATGACTTCAATACCCTCGTCATGACAGGCCGCAACCAGCTCGCGAACTTGTTGGCGAGCCTGCAATGGATCGTCACCATGAACATATTTGGGATGGGGAGTGAACCAGTTCAGAGGGCTGTAGCCCCAGTAGTTGTCCCGCCCCGTTGGCGCATCAGAGGGATCGAAAGCAAAAATAGGTAGCAGCTCTATGGCCGTGATACCCAGTTGTCGCAGATAGGGAAGTTTGTCAATGAGTCCCAGGAAGGTGCCTTGGCGCTGAGGTGTTACTTCTGACTTCGGGCCGCTGCTGAACCCTCCTACATGCAGTTCGTAGATCACGCTGCGGTTCCATGGGGTCCTGGGGCGTGGATGGGATGCGAAGTCAAAATGTTCTCGTTCGCACACCACTCCCTTTAGGCAGGATTGGATATTGGGCGACGATCCCTTGGCCTGTTCTCTTTGATAGATGTCCCAGCCAGTGATGGCTCTTGTGCAGGGATCAAGCAGCACCTTGGAGGGGTGAAAGCTATCGCTGCCAGGGTTGTGGGGGCCGAAGATCCGATAGCCATAACAGCAGCCAGTTTGCAATCCTTCCACCTCAACATGCCAGTAGTCGCCGGATCGATGGCAAGGCTGGAGCTCGAGGATGTGTTCTGGTTGCGTGGCATTTGCATCGGCAAACAGCAGCAGCTCCACGCGCTTTGCAGTTGGGGCGGCCACAGAGAAATTGACGCCTCGTGTTGTGATCGTGCTGCCCAGGGGCCAAGGAGTGCCGAGATGCATCTTGCTTACAGCTGTGTCTGCGGCGAGGCAGAAAGCATTGGGCACAAGCGAAGAAGTTCAGCCCGTTTCACAATGTCATGACGTTGTCCCAAGCATTGGAGTCGGGCAATCCTCCAGAGCAGCTGAGCGGGCCCCTATGGGTTTTCCCACCCAATCGAGACTGTGACGGGGGGACAGCATGGTGGCTGGGATGTGACCCCGAACCCGTCTTAATCGACTGTCCGCCTTTAACGACAACCACTCTTGAGGTTCTAAAACAGCTCGCCTCGGGGCGCACGGCCCGGATCTTGCTGACCAGTCGAGAGGGGCATGGCAGGGTGCGTGCGTTTCAGGATGCACTCGGATGGCCTGTCTTGGTGCAGGAGCAGGAGGCTTATCTCCTGCCCGGGCTGACTTCGCTGGACAGCTTTGCTGATCAACACACCACCGCTGCGGGGCTGCGGCTGCTTTGGACGCCTGGGCCAACACCAGGGAGCTGCGTGGTTTTTGCTCCTGATCCTTGGAACGTACTTTTCTGTGGACGTTTGTTGATTCCTGTCGCGTTTGTTCAATTGGCTCCATTGGCGCATCGGCGGACTTTTCATTGGCCTCGCCAGCTCAGAAGCTTGCAAAAATTGCGCCAATGGATTCCTTCAGATTCAAGGCCTGTACTGGCTTCTGGTGCTCCCCTTGGGCCCCTCCGAGGAGAGAAATTGGCCCCATGGGATGCCTGGAAATCGCAGGCAAATCAGTGAATCAAATTGTTCAATTTTCGTATAAAGCGTTGCGCCACGGTCCCTTTCGGTTGCCGGCAGCGGCTTGAGTCCATACGATTAGCGCGAATCGGGATAGCAGGGACGGATTTCGTCTTCTGCTCTGTCACTGAACAGTTTCCGTACCATCACCCCTTTCCTATGAACAAAGCTGACCTGGTCAACCTCGTCGCAGCCCGTACTGAGCTAACGAAAACAGATGTCTCCTTGGTGGTGGATGCTGCCATCGATACCATCATCGATTCCGTAGTGGAGGGGAAGAAGGTCTCGATCCTTGGCTTCGGATCCTTCGAGCCTCGTGATCGTTCCGCTCGTCAGGGTCTGAACCCCAAGACAGGGCAGAAGATCAAAATCCCTGCCAAGCGTGTGCCTGCTTTTACCGCAGGAAAGATGTTCAAAGATCGCGTTCAGGGCTGATTGTTTAGCCCTTGTTTGCAGACGGGCGGTCGTCACGGCCGCCTTTTATTTGTGGGCCTACTGAGTCAGGGCTCCTTCCATTGATTCAATGGCCACGTCCTCTGAACTGCCTGATCATCTGTATGAGCAGATGGAAGCGGGGCAGCGCCTTAGGAATCAGGGCTATCGGGGCAGGTTTGCCCCGTCTCCGACGGGACCATTACACCTGGGCAATCTGTGCACTGCTCTGGTGTCTTGGTTGCAAGCGCGCTTGGCTAATGGGGCTTGGCTGTTGCGGGTGGATGACCTGGATCAGCCTCGCAATCGTGTGGGAGCGGTTGAGAGCCTGCAGCAGGATTTGCACTGGTTAGGCCTTGATTGGGATGGCCCCGTGGTGTTTCAGAGCCGCCGCCGTGGGCTTTACAACTCTTTCCTCTCGGCTCTGCGGCGTCAGGGCAAGTTGTATGCCTGTCGATGTAGCCGGCGAATGTTGGCTGATATCTCAGCACCAGCTGGGCGGCACTTGGTTTACCCAGGCACGTGTCGAGATCTGGAGCTGTTTTGGGGGTGGCATGAGGGCAGGCTGCCCAGTTGGCGTTTAAGGGTGAGCAAAGAGTTTTCCCATACCAGTGGGGACGTGATTTTGCGGCGCGCTGATGGCTTTATCGCTTATCACTTGGCGACGGTTGTTGATGAACTGACGCTCGGGATTAGCGAGGTGGTGCGCGGTGAAGATTTGCTTGACGCCATGAATGCTCAGCTTGCTTTGATCAATGCGATTTCAGAGCGGCCTGTGATCTATCGCCACGTGCCCTTGTTGTGTGATGACCAAGGCCGAAAGTTGGCCAAGCGCGAGGGACATGCTGGTTTGGACAGCCTGCGTTCCGAGGGACTGGGGCCTTCTCATGTGGTGGGCTTGCTTGCTGCTAGCCAGAGCCTTGTCCCTTTTGGTGCTGAACTCACGGCAAGGGAGTTGTTGAGTGAGTTGAAGAAGAAGGAGGGGGTTTTGAAAAGCGTGCTGAAACCTTAAAGGCGCAAGGGCTCTAATTCTTAACGAAGCCTTCGGGATCACAAACGCAAAAATGTATGAAAATAAATGGCCACTTAATGCGCGCAATCAATGTCGATCTGCCCTAACTGCGGAGGTAGTGGCATTCAACGCATCAGTCACCTGAGGTTTCGTACCTGCTTGGACTGTCTTGGCCAGGGGAGCGTCATAGAAGAGCTGAACACTCGTTCCGTGGTGCAGTCTCCAGGTGGAGATCTTCAAGCAGAGCAGACGATCAAGACTCCTATTGCTGCTCCTTTGGCGAGCTGATCGAGATTATTTAAGCTTTTGCAAGCGATTAAGACTATGCAGCTCCCTTAAGAAAGGGGAAGGTTGATCAATACATCAATGTTGTGCATTAAGACAAGTATGAGTTGAGAGCTTCAGTCAATTGAGCTCTAGTTTCTTGATGTGATTGGCAACGCTCAGTGGAGCGATCAAGCGCTTTAAAGGCTTTAGCGAGTGGTATCTCTATGCACGCCAAGGGTGTTTCTAATTGCCACTAGGTTGGCCGGATTTTCAAAACGCTTGTGAGCAACTGCAAGAAAGAACTAGAAGCAAGAAGAAGAGTGCCTCGCCAGGTGAGTCGCGATGGCATTGGATTTTCGATCTTCGCTCAATCAGAGGGCGCTGGTTGGTGTGATGTGGTTCCGGGGAAATCATCTGGCATCAGTTGATGAGAAGGCATTGACCATCGGCTTGGGGCTGCCAACGTGAAGTGACATTCAGTTGGAATCAATGAGCCCCACCTCTCGCACAAAGTGCGTTTCCCTTATGTCTTTGGTGGCTTTAAGCCTGGGATGGCAGGGAGCTCAGGCACAAGGCATGCTGCCCGGATGCCGACTTGAGAATGGCAGTCTTCAGTGCGTTCCTGGGCTCACTGCTTCCCCTCAGGAGCAGATTCATGTTTTAGAAGGCCGCATTTCAGAGGATCAAAAGTCTGAAGAGCAGGTCGAACAAAACATCGAGGGTTTAAGTCGTTTTGTTTTGGAAGGAGATGCTCTTGAAGGAGAACTGCTGAAGGCGGACCTGATACTGGATGGTGACGCCATTGAATCGGTTCACATTCACTGGTATCGCCGCAAAGGTAACGGACATTGGCAGCTTGTAGCGAACGCTTCTGAAACCACCTATCAGCTTGGAAGCGACGATCTAGGACGTTCTCTGATGGCCGTCCTGACTGTTTCTACAAGTGATGGAAATGTGAATCGAACTAATAGCAACGTGATTGGCCCGATTACCGCTAGATGATTCATTGATCAGAAGATTTCATGTTCTGCTTGTGGGCGGCTACCTATCAATGACTTGAATAGCCTTTCAATTCTGGGTCGCGATCCATCAGCGCACTGATAATGAAGTCACTGCTTTTTTGTGAGTCAATGACTAAAGCTTTTTGGCTAATATTTATTATTCCAATGGTTCAGCTTTTTTCGACCTCAAGATGAACAGCTATAGTGCGATATGCCACCAGTATTAAAGAATACCTTAGGTTTTAGGCGATAATATTTATCTTCTATTTCTTTTGATTGCTCATCATAAGGATGGCTTAGCACTTCTTGCAGCTCTTTCACTAAGGAATAGTTGCCCTCTTCGGCTTGCTGATAAGCAGGGGCAATTAACCACTCTCGCCAAGTATATTTTGGATTAGTCAGTTTCATGGTTTTTGATGTCTCCGTTGAATTGCCTTTGTTAAGCACGAGGTTGCGCCAGCTTTGCAGCCAAGATTGCCATTGCTCATCGATTTGTTGTGAAGTTTGGATGTAGAAGCTCTTTTTTAATGCTGATAAATCATTTGGTATATGAGATAGCTCGCGAAAGAAGATCGTGTAATCCACTTTTGAATTGATCATTAATTGCAATAATTCCTCAAATAGATTGGAGTTGTATTCTTTCAAACCAAGCTTGGCTGCCCACATTTTTTGGATTTGTTTATCCATGGCTTGTTCAAAGCCATCACGAACTTGGTCAAACTCTTTTAGGGCTTTAGTATCTTCTTCGAGTAGCGGCCTTAAAGCTTTCCAAAACATATGATAATTTGCTTCCGCCGCGATTGGTTGATTGAAGTATGAAAAGTGTTTGCCGCCGCCAGTCCAAGGCTGAAATTTAGGATCAAAGATTTCACAAAATCCAAATGGTCCATAGTCGAGGGTGAAGCCACCCGCGGCGCAATTGTCACTGTTGAAATTGCCTTGGCAGTAGCCAATGCGGAGCCAATTTGCTACCAATAAAGTAAGGCGATCAAGAAATAGCCGCGCCAACTCCACCAATTGAACTGTAAAAGAAAGGGTTTGATTGATGTTATTTTTGTATTCTCGTTCAATTAAATGTGACACAATCATGCGCAACTCTTCTAATGCTCTTGGATGAGTATTGCTGCGAGCGCGACGCGCAAATAATTCTAGTTGACCAACTCGCAAAAAGGATGTTGCGACGCGAGTTGAAATTGCTACAGGATTCTCCACCAAAATATCAGGGTCGGTGGATTGAGAGTGTTTAGAATACCAAGGCCGGGTGATTGTCTCAGATTTAGAAACATAGAGTGTTAACGAACGCGATGTTGGAACACCTAAAGCCTGCATATATTCTTGCGCTAGAAATTCACGCACACTTGAACGTAGTACTGCGCGTCCGTCGGCACCACGGCAGTAAGGCGTTGGACCACCACCTTTTAATTGCATTTCCCAGCGTTTGCCATTAATGATTCCTTCAAATACAGATATCGCTCGGCCATCGCCATATCCATTACCAGTGCCAAATGGACATTGTTGGGTGTATTCTCTGCCATAAATCGATAGTGCATAACCAGTTGCCCAGCCAACCTGTCGCATAGGCTCACGCGTAGCAGAGAGATCACCTGAAAATAACTTGCAAAATTTTTCATTAAATGCCAGCTCGTTGCTCAAGCCAAGTTCATTAAAAAATATGCTGCTATGAGTTACATATTCTGGGTTTTTAAGCGGCGTTGGTGTTACAGGTACGAAATGACCAGAAAAAACTTGTCGGGCAAGGTGATCATCACCATCTACCGTGGAATCAGGGTCAGTAATTAAGCTATCCATCAGAGAATAATCCGCTAGCTTCTCAAACTCATCGACTGTCGTTATGCAGGGAGCAGCAGATGATTCAGATGGATGCGACATTCTTGTTAAAAGTGACTTAGGAGGTCCGGCAAAGGTCCTCTATGTGTTTTGAATAGCAGCGTATAAGCAAAAACGTTGAGTTTAAGGAACTTCTCTAGGGTGCTTTCTTGAAATTCGTTTTGCTGCAGTGGGCTGCTAAGCCTGATCTAGCCATCAACCCACCTTAGTATTCAACGATTACTCTTCTAATGGCTTTAAGCCCTTTGCTTTTTTGGTGGGTAGAGGTGTGCTGTCTTCACATACAGGATGCGGGAACACGTTGCACCAAATAACACTATTGAGCCTGCAAGAAGAACGTTCCAAAAGAAAGGAGGGATATCAAAAAGAAGGTAGTGGAGAATCATCCAGCTCACCCATGCTTAAACAGCACTTCTAGATATAGCAATGCAATGCCATCCTGGCTGCTGAATCCAGCCCTTACCCGCTCGATTCGTTATCGGGGGTACTGGTTTGGTGTGGGATGCCTGAAGGAGAAGCCTTTTGATTTGAATGCCACCGTATACAGAGAGAAGACCTGTCTCCCGTCACTGCTGAGGTCTACACCCTATGGGTAAACAAGAGAGAAGAGCACGCTTCAAAGCGATGACGAGTTCTGAGAGGAAAGCTCTGATCAGGAAAAAAATGAAAACGGCAGGGCTAGTAGAAGGCAGTGGGGTACCTGGGACAACCTTGTCTTCATACGATCAAGAGCAAGTAAGGGAACTGATCCGAATTACCAGCTGTTTCCCTGAGATGCGCAGCGATTAGGGGGGTGCACTCAAAGGGGCAGCCGGTTTGGTCACGACCTTTAACAGGATTCTGGTTCTTTTGTCTGACCAAAATTGACACTGTGCCCCCTTTCCGTCTCCGTTGAATCGTCACTAGGCTGCGCCTGACGCAATCACCAAGACATGGTTCGCTCGTTGACAACCGCTGCAGCGGCAGCAGTTCTGATTTGCACCCCTGCGATGGCATGCAGCAATCAGGCTGAGCAATTGGTTTCACAGTCTCAAGAGAGTGAGGTGTACTTCCGGCGCAAGAGCAACCAGCCGCTGGTGAATGAACAGACCAGCATTGATGCAGAGAACTGCACTGCCAACGCAGATGGAGGTTTCACCTGTGACACCAAGGTGGTTAACCCCGTAAGCCCAGATAACAAATACAGGAACTAAGTGGACAAAAAGCCCTTTTGGGAACCAAGGATGATCTGGCGAGCGGTTGTGATCGATGTCGTGCTGTGCGTGCTCATGCTCACCCTCTCGGTCATGTCTGATGAACAGTTCTGGCGTGTGTTCTATGCATCCGGTTCCCTGCTAGCGATCATTGATGCGATATGGGCATCGCGTGTACTTGATGCTGTAGAGGAAGAGCAAGACTAAACAGACCCCTGACGCCACTCCCTCGTCTAAGGCTCATGGCTAGGCACGTCAAAACCATGAAAAAGGCGCCCTCATCGAGCAGCGCCCATACCGACAAACTTGTGTGAGGAGTGTCGTGTTTCGATGCTACTCCTTGATTGGGCTCTTAATCAACGAAAAAGTGAGTGTATGAAGAGTGTTCGTTTTTTGTCATCATATTTTGATTAATAAATCTTCTATAGTTCAATCTAAAGCTGATGAGTTTAAGAATCGACTGAATTGAATGAAGCTGATACGACAGCCTGAAAACAGATATAATCAGTTAATGTTACTCAGTCTTCTTAAAGCTTTCGTTAATATTGGATTGATGTTTCAAGCGCTATGAGCGTTTTTGTAAGCGTTATCGCCATAAGAGCAAAGCTGCTCCCAAGTGCCACTGGGGTAGTCGCATGCTTAAACGGCTAGTCAGTCATTCAAGAACTAGAAGTAAGAGGAAGAGGATTTCACCAGGCCAACAACGACTGCCATGGGATTGGGATATTCGCCTCAACCAAATCCCTGAGAATTGGCATCAAGTTGCGGAGAAATTTAGAAGAGCGAATGGCGTCCATGATGGTGATTAACGTCTGTTGCTGTGGTGATTAAGTTGAGGATATAACTGGTTTTAGGACAAAAGTATTTAAAGGTAAATTTGTGATGAATACTAAAAGCTATTGCTGACTTTTACTTGCTAAAGAAGATATCAAGGCAACTTTCTGCAAGTCAATGGTGTCAGGTATCGGAAGTTGTTTTAAGCGAATAGGGAAGTCGTTGAAGAAATAAAAAGCCCCGGCGTTTGCAGGGGCTTTTGGAGGGTATCGTCATAAGGGACAACACACTAACATTCAATCACCATACACCTACACACAAAAAGGGTTAACTGTACATACACCTAACACACACAACACTCTCTTGCAATCGTGCACCCTTAGATCTCGATTGGCTGGTGTTGCAGATAACGCTTGAATCGCAGGCATTACTGCTGGTTGTTTCTTGCTTGGTGATCCATAGCCATTAGAGCCAAAGCGATATTTAATATCTGCCGTAAAGCGTGTATCAAAAGCCTCATCATATGAGAGGTTTGCACCAAGAGTTAAACCATTGCTGATGTTGTAGGCAAGCCTTCCTTTGACACCAGAACCATCAGCATCATCGAGATCACCTTGCTGGTAGTAATAACCACAAGAGGCGTTGAGATTAGGTGTGATGCTGTAGCCAACATCTAATCCGTAGGTATCTAAAGCCCCAGCTTCGTAATGGCTGTTCAGCCTGTGTTCGACATCACCAATTGGAACCAGTGCATAGGCATTGAAGTTCCAAGTGTCTGAGACTGCTTCTAAGCCTGCAGCAACCTGCGAGAAGAAGACATCACGCTTGTCTGTGACATTGATGCTGGTATCAACATCACCGGTATTCATTGGCCGGCTGTCATAGCCAGCATTGATGCCATACATCCAGATGCGATCACCATTCAGCCAGCGGTAGCCAAGCCTGGTTGATGTGCTGATCGTGGTGCCAGCAACCTCTGTGTTGATGATGCTGCTTTCACCCTCACGGTCAGAGAAGTTGGCATTGGCTAAAGCATCAATAAACCAAACGCTGTTCTCACCAACAGCAATCGGCAGAAACGCTCCAATACCGGCTTGATTAGGAGTACCTGCTCCTTGCAGTGCTCCTTGAAAACCCCAGTTGAACTGCACAGCGTCTTTGAGGTTGATCTCCATCACCCCGAGATCTGCTGCACTGCCATCGTCTTGAGCAACAAATGGCTGGATGGGAGTGCTAGCTAAGGCAAGAGCAGCAGCAAGCGATAAGGACAGGCGGAGGGAACTCAGCACTGGGATTGAGCGCTTAAAAGTTCATCCAAAATCGCTTTAAAAACTGAGTTGTAGAGCAGAGCTTGAGGCAGTCTTTTGGTTGGCACTGCTGGCCCTCATCTCTACGATGCAGACAGCGCCTTTGCATCAGGCTGTGCTTTGCTCACATCAACTGAAGAAAAAGGCACTTTCTTGATTAGCGACATGCAAATTACTTTTGAGCATTTGTGATTGACCCATGCATTTGCGTTGAAATAAGCACCGTTCTTGCGAAGGAATCATGTTGCTTTCAGGGCAGGAGTCGCAGAGATGGTGCCTGTTGCTGCAGCTCCTGCTCTGTGGCTTTCTTCCACTACTAGGGATGATTCCTGTAAGAGCGACTCAGCTTCAAGGCCTCAGGCCGCTAGCACTCGCATGCTTTCAATCTGGTCAGCTCAACGCATGCCAAGCCGCGTTGCTGCGGGCGGAAGCCCTGCAGAGACGTGCAGGAGCTCAGAGCAACTATTCCTGTCAGACCTTGCTGCTTGGCTTGCAAGCCGATGTGATCATGAGTCAGCTTCAGGCTGGACGTGGTGATGATGCTGTGATCATGCTGGAGGAGGTCAGCAACAGTTGTCGAGGTTTGTGATCTAAGAGAGCAGAACTAGTGATCTCTTGAATTGCTTTTAATCGTCTTCATTGTTGCCCCGTTAACCCTGACCGTCAGCGTCAATATTTTCTTGACCCTCGTGCGCTTCTTGATAGCCCAGGGCGGATGCAGCACAAGCCTTGCTCATTGATCCTTGCAGAAGGCTTTGGTAAAGCTGGTCATAGAAACATTGGGATTCTTATTCTTGGAGCTATAACTCAGGAGACTTTATTTTGTATTTCGTTGCAGATAGGAAGCAGTTCATGACCAGATTTTGGAGTAATCACATTTTTTACTGCTGCTTGACTAATATCTAAGTTTGTGGATTTTAATCGACCTGTATCGAGACAATGCAATGGTTCACAGGGCATAACCTAGTAGGACAGTGGCTCTAAAGAACCTTTCCTGCTTGTCTATTGACTTTCAGTATTGAACCTCTTGCCCGCGATTAGCTCTATGAAAAACTATAATTTTGTTGATTAATGACTTAACGTATGTCTGCAAAATCCAGGGCATTTGCATACTCGGGTCGCTGATAATCATGGCCCTCCCTAATGTTCTGAACTTTCAAGTCTGGTGAGCTGATGCTATAATAGCTTTTAAGGGTTAAAACTCTTTTCCTGCATCCTTCCACCGTCGACACTTGTTAATGATGGAAGCTGTGATCTATTTGTTGATCCATGTTCAGAGATCTGCTCCTTGCGTTGCCTGTTGAGCAAGACATTTTGATTCAAATTGTGTTGGCGTTCATCGGCCTCTTTGTTTGGCTGTGGGCCGTTGGCAGGGGAGGGAGTTGGGCTTTTGGCGCATTTGTAGTAGCGCTTTGGTTCTTGACAGCGATTGGGCTGATTAGCTGGAATTTTTCGGAATAGCAAGCAGCTTAATCCCTCTTGTGGATACCAGCCTTGTGGAGAAAACACTGGTCTTTCAATCCGCTTGAACAATCCACAGGCGATGCACTTGTAGACAAGTTCTGAGTTTGTTTCCGTTCAAGCCTTGTGACCCTTCGCTGCTTGCCACTCGCGCCAACCATGCTTTGCCTGGCTTGAGTCGAGCTGTTCCCTTGTGGTTTCTTGGCGCTTTGCGGGGCGGGGCTCATCAATGAGGCTTGTACTTCAATTCATGTTTGCAACAGCGAAAGCATGAAAAGGCGCTATTGTTGATTGACGCTTGCTTTTGCGATCAATGAATTCTGCACTCTCAAGAAGTTCAGGTCTCAACTGGGCTCAGAAGACATTGGCCACTCTGTTTGCGTCGACTCTCTTCATTTATGGCTTGGATCGCACAGTACCAGGCGTTCACAACTTCTTGATGGGTGCCTTCTCCTGCCACGGTGGCTGAGTCTCTAGTTTGAATAGTCAATTTGTATTCAAAGACCCGGATTTTTGATCCGGGTCTTTTTTTGTGCGGGCAAAAAAATCAAAATGGGCTATCAAAATTGCGTTAACGTTAAAGGAACAGCAGATAATCCTTTTAGAAAATGGTTTGCTTGTAACACCATAATCCTGATGTGGATTGTGATCTTCAGAGCAAGCAAACTTGAATGAGATGAATCATGTCTATCCCTTTGCCGATGCTCAGTCTCCGCTTTAGTCAGTTTTCGCAGCGTTAAAGCTCAGATCAAAATAACCCCTTCGTTTTCAGGACATGCTCCAGAGATTCTTGCTTTGCTTCGCTGGAGTCGAGACAGCTTTCAGAAGTCTCAGGCCTGAAAGAACGATTGATTGCGAGCATCACCTTCTTCTCTCTTGGTCATGGCCTCAATCTCGTCAGCTTGAGATTCTCTTGAGCTTGCTGACGGGGCTCATCAGCTAGATGGTGAAACCAGAGATTGCTTGGAGGTAAGGGCGTAGCGTTTGCCGGGTTCTGGGTCAATGAACTTGACCTGAGCAGGCAGCATTTCGGCAACGTCTTTTGCTGATCCTTCCATCTGCATAAAGCTGCTCAGCAGCCCCTCGAAGCGAACATTCCCTCCAGCAGTGCTAGCAAGGACGGTGTTTGGCTCAAATCTTTTGAGCAATTCAGGAAGAACTTGACGGCCTTTCACAAAAGCCCCTGCAAGAGGCAGACCAAGATCAACCACCGGGGTGATTACCGCATCAACGGATTGTGATTCGATTTTGCTATCGAGAAAACCATGAGGTTCAAGGTAGATCTTGCCGTCAGCATTGCTGATGAGATAACCGTTTTCGATCGAGGGCACCATGGCTCCAGCGGTCGCGCGGATGGTGAGTCCAGCGATGTTGGTGCTCTCTCCAGAATGCAATGGCGTCACTTGTGTAAACCCCAAGCGCCCAACCAGTTTTGCGGCCGAGGGGGAGCCAACGATCTTGAGATCCCTGGGAAGAAGTTGCAGGGTTTCTGGGTGGGCATGATCTGGTAAACCCTGGCTTAAAAGCAGCAGATCAAGGTTGTCAGGCACAGCCCAGTCGCGGGGCAGCCTGCCATTCAGCAACCAGGGGCCTGGTGGGAAGGAGAGTTGGCCGGTGAGCCAGGGATCCACTAATACCCTGCAGGCACCAAACTCAAGTAACCAACCGTTGGCACCAAAATAGGTCGCTGCCAGGTTCATGATCTGATCAGGTTTTGAGATCTGACCCTATCGGGGATCTGGTATCGATTGCTGGAGGCACCCGTCTTGAAGGTAGGAATTCTTTTAACTGGCAGCTGCCATCTCCTTTGAAAGAGATCATGCTCTGCATGGCGATCATGTTCAAGTCGCATGCTGTTGAGTCGTGATCTGTCGTTGATAGAGCTTGGCATGCGAGCTCTGCCTTGGAACAATCAAATTTTGGTGCAGGTTTCTTTCTCAATGGACTTCCATCCATTAACAACGCCTGCCCTCACAAGTAAGGACGGCCATCCCAACTTAATCGATTGGCCAGATATCTTCTTCGGAAGTCGAATATTTATGCGACTCATTAAGAGCCTTTTCAAGGTGGCTGGAAAATAGAAAAAGTATTAATAAGCCAGTAGAGATTGACTTAGAATTGTGATGATTGTTTGATTTATTGCTCTTGCTCAATCCATCTATTCTCCCTAGAATGCCGCAGATCCAGCTTCATCCTCTTGGCAATTTAGAGATAGCTTTTGATCTGTAAATCTTGTGAAATGATGATATAAAATGCATGCTAAATTCGAAGTCAAGCATTTGCAGGCTTTTGCTTTGATGTAGAGATGGCGAAAGGAAATCTGGGTAGATCTGTTGCTATCACATCAAACTGATCAGATTGTCCGATCACGAATTTCGTCAGGAATGGCGCCTGTTGTAATTTTTAGCTGAGTCCAGCTTCATTTTTTCTAAATGTGGTAAGGTTCGGCGTCTTCAAGTAAAGGCTGCTAAAAAATTATGCCTCCAGTTCTTGGCAGTTTCGGCTCCCCTGTCATCGTCCTTACCGGGACCCTCGGTTGGCAGTTCTATTTGGTATGTGTCTTCGTGATCGTTGGCCTTATCCTCACTGGTTATATCTTGCCCTCTTCCGGGGTGTATGGCTCTCTGAGAGGTTGGGGCACAGGGACTCCATGGCTGGTCGGCATTGTGCTACTGGCTAGCGTTGTGACGGTGGTAGAGGTGGCTCGCGGTCTGGTTGGCCCCTCCTTGGCTGTTGGCCTATTTATGCTGATCCTTGGATTGCTTGTCCTCGACCAGTTGGGTCGGCAACTCTCTAGGTCTGGTGGTTGATTGCTCGCCAATTTTCTTCTTGGTGCTCGCATGAGCAGTTAGATCTAAATTGATAGGCACTTTTCATTGGTACTGATTGGATCAACCAATCTTTCAGAAGTATCATCACTGGATTTAATTAGCGTTGATATCACTAAAAAGCCCAGCTTTTAAAGCTGGGCTTTTTTTATTGTTTTTCCCCTATAGCGTTTTCGACTTTTTGTTTTCGTGATCCATCGCTTTTGGCAGGTTCTTGCATCTTCATTTGAGAGGCAGTGGGCTGGCTGAATATCAGTGGTGAGTTTGATCTCATGGCTGATTGCTCAGCATGCTTCTAGTGCTTTCACTGTCTTCAGGCTGAAGTCTTTTACACCTGGGGCTTCAATAGCAGGTGCGCTATCAGCATTAGATCAAACGAACCTTTAGGGATCACCAAGCGCATTCACAGTCTTGGCCGTTCTGGTTAAGCAGGGTGGTATTGATGTAGTCACACAAAGCAGTTTTTCTTCTTGCCATCGTCGCTGCTGCGATCGGTCAGCGTGATGGACGAGCACATTGAGACCTTTCATGAGCTTGGTGCATTGCCTGATGGCTAGCTTTTTAAAGAGGTCAATATTGCCCCCAAGCCGAAAGCTGCCCAGTTCTTAGTGTCCGCACCAGAGTGCACAGGTTGCAGTCACGACAGCGATGACCAGCCCGCCCCATTTGATGACCTTCTGGGGAGCATTGAATGTGGTGCCCACCAGGATTGCGGAAAGGTTGATCACCATGAGCTGATCAGCTGAAGGCGAGATGCCGAAAGGCCCTGCAGTGGCGAGTAAGTTCATCATGAGTGTTGACAGTAAAAAGACATTAGAGCAAATATCCTCTTGGATACAGCTCAGTTGTGTTTATTTTCCTGGGTTGAGTTGGCAAGGCTGCTCCCAATCAGATGGCGATCTAGATGATCAATATTCAGTAGACATGAAACTTTTCATGGTAGTGGCGAAACAATTTAAACCCATTTGCTATAGGAATACAGGTGACACCTTGCGCAGGGGGGAATACTTCCTAAGTACCCATTTTCGGCAGGGATATCAAACTCTATTGCCAGTGATGGGATACTCGCGCTAGCAAGATCCTCAAGAGGTATGCAGACTCCTGGCTTGGCTGGGTAGGGCTTCCTGCTCCAATCGTTAGGGAGTTGTTGAGCTTCATGATCACCCGACCAAGTCGATTCGTGATAGTAGATAGGAGACTCACAATGGCGAATATATTTTTACGATGTTCATTGAACTGCTCAAAAATCGAATGATCACCTTCTAGGAGTATTGGCTGAGCAGTCGTCGCGAGGAGCGATTTGTATTTAGGAGCACCTGATGGTCGATAGGTCTGTATGCAGGCGTGTTTGGCTTTAACTGCTAACCAATTCATGCGTACAGGAAATCTGCTCAATCAAGTGTGCCAAGTTGTTTGGCTTCTGGATATCAGGGGTTTTCAGAATTATCCCGAGTGATGACTGTGATTGACCTCGATAAAACAACTGTGGTGGCATTCCAGCAGCGCTTTCATTGGAGCACCTATCTGATCTTTTGTCTTGGCTAGGTGTTTTGCTTGTTGACACTCTTTTGCCTTGCATTCGTTATGCACTGGTCAGGAGCAACGCTTGGCTCTTAGCTCATCGCGTTGGTGTTAATAAGGATGGTGTAAAGATTGGGGGGGGGCTGGTTGATTTTGAGGGATCTTTTTAAGCTTTTAAGCACCCAGAAAGCTCACGCCAACCTGTCGTCGTCGTGGGCCGTCTAACTCCACCAGGATGACGTCTTGATATCGACCTAGCACGAGTTGGGCATCCTGGACAGAAACCGTGAGGTGATTTCCGAGTAGCAACGCCTGTAAGTGTGCATGGGCATTTCGCGGTTCATCCTCAGGGATATTGGGGCGAAGATGAAGGTCGTTGTGTTTCCAGGTCAGATCCGCTGGGGCTAATTGATTGAGCCAATTCTTGATGTCTTCAAGCAGGCGTTCTTCCCATTCATTCACGATCAGGGCTGTGGTGGTGTGCAGACCGGCCAGCACCAGAGCCCCCTCCCGGTAACCGTGTTGCTCGATGAGTTGCTGCAGGGGCTCGCTGATGCGATGAAAGGCCAAGGGCCCTTCGGTAATCACCGTGATAAGACCCTTATTCCGCTCGAGAGTGTTGATCTCATCAGTAGGCATGGGGCCAAACCTCATCAGTGATGAAATTAGCTGAATTGCTATTTTGTCGCTGAATATTGGTTCCTATGCAAGTCAGTCTTTGCGACCACCTCTAGCTTCTGAACGATGGACACAGCTTGGAGGACTGTTCTCTTAGCCATCCCATCATTCAGCACCCAAGCCGAGTCAATCGAATGGAATAGTCATTTCTCCATTAAAGATGAGTGCTTTTGATTCCTGAATTTTATTGAAGGCTGCTTGTCGTTAATGGATATGTGCGTGATCGTCTAAGTGCGTCAAAAGGGGGTTCATGGCTGCTCTAGTTATTTTTGTGCTTATTCTTCTTTCTTTTGGGGGCATTGTTTTAGGAGTTGGGGCTTTAATCCTGCTGCTCAATAAAGGTGCAAAGGCTGAGGAGATAAAAGCCCTTCTTGAGGGCATGTGGGGTGATATTAAAGACCTTTTCGTTAGACTTGTAAGATTATATAATCTTCTTGAGGCATTTGTTAAAGAGCTCATTCAGCGTGAACCAAAGGGAATTGATGAAGTCGCAAAAGCTGAAGATGTGACTTCTGCTGCAGTAGTCAGCGAAATCGACGAAGCTGCCATTGATGAATGCATTGTTGAAGACACAGGCAATAATAATCAGTCTTAGTGCTTATAAGATAAGTCAATGTGTGTAAGAATTGATCGCTATTCGTCTATAGATTGCAATCCTTACTCATTCTCATGCAGCTACTTTTTAATTGACTCAGCAATAATTACATGTTGATCTCCAGAGATGCCTTGAGCTTTCATTGGTGGATCTTTGTGATTTTGTGCGACACCTGCTGCCCTTGAACTTACTTGAGGGAATATTTTTACTTGACTTATTATTGATTTTTTAATTTTGGATTGATGGCCAACATTTTTGGCGAGCGCAAGTGGATGAATATCCTTGTTCGGCCAGTTAATTTTAAGTGTTGCTAACAGACTAAAGGAACATGCACGCAAGACTTTCCCTGACTCAAAAGAACAGCTCCTCTAGTCATTGTCCGCTGAGCCACGGAACATCTTCAAATTGCACAGTTGCGGGGCTCACTAGTACCGAGCTGAGGTAGAAGATGTTATCCGCTAAATGATGTATGGCTTTTCACTAAAGTAAAAATTAAGCGCGCTCATTGCAAAAAAAACGGGGGTGCGTTTGGAGAATTCTTCAACTCGTTTCCTCTGACTGCACGCCCCCTGATGGATTCGAACCATCGACCGACTGCTTAGAAGGTAGTGATTAAGCCCAGTGGTGATGGGCATTTTTGAGTCTATGACTGGATTTTCGCAGATCTGTGCAAGCGGCTGCAATCCGTTGCAAGCGTGATATTCCGTAAAAGTGGGAGCAGCGCTCTCACTTTTCTGCAGCTCTGCTTCCGGACTCTGCAGCCCTCTGCCATCACTGGTGACGGACTGCCTTGGAGGCAGTTGCTCCCTGCGCCTCGACGGACTGAATCACGTCGGCCATCTGCAACCGCTTGCTGGTTTGCGTCAGGTGGGCCAGCGCCAATCGGAAGGCAACTGCCACTGATTCCGGGTCCTTTGCTACAAACAACGTATTTAAGTCGCGCGGAAGGTTTTTATAGCCACAATTATTCTGAACATTCCTTGCATCTCCATGACCGCTCCATTTCTAGACATGGATACATTGGAAAGGGATGTTAATGCATTAAACAATTTCTCAGATTTAATTGGCGGCTATATTGCAAGCCTAGACATAGGCGATGATGGGACTGTATTTAACAAGGATGAAAAATATATCGGCCTTAGATGGAGCGGCAGCATCGGAGATTTTAATCTTGAAATGACGCCAGATAGTGGCTATAAATATGAAGATATACATTACAAAAAAGATATGTTTGGAAATAAGTATATAGACAGCGGATCAAGAGTTCAGTTTTGGTGGCCAGTAACAGGAAGAGTTTTTGGGCAAGACGAAATAGTCAAAGGGGGATTTGAAACTGTTACTCCTACTACTTTAGACGTTGAGTCCGAAGCAAATCAGACTTTAAGTCTAAAACTTCATGGAGCAGGAGATGTAAGCGCTCCATTCTCGGGCGACATAACCATTAACATTGAGACTTGGGAACTTGCAATGAAAAACCCGGACATCAATTTCAGTACTCATGGAGAGGGTATAGTCGAGGCCTTGCCAGAATACATGCGGTCATTATTAAATGTCCCAATTAAATACGACGAATATAACTTAAAGGTTGATATTGGAGAGTATGAATTTACCGACTTCGATTTTGACCCAGATATGACATTATTCTGGGATGTCTTTTACGCTCAGTACATTCAACCTTTTTCTGTATTGTGGGATGAGACTTTAGGTTTCCTCCTTGGAGTACACAACCCTATCCCAGATTTTAATCAAAATGTCAAAAAGCAGATAGAAACAGGCGACAAAGAAGGCAAGAAATGGTTAGGTAATTTTATTAGTGATCAGATCAATGATCCGAGCGTCAAGCCATATGTCGACGCTTCAGTAATGGTTCTTCTGGCTAATTCATGGAACGATGATGAATACCCTGCAAACTTTGTCATTGACCTGCCCTATGATTCTAGGCATACCGATATTACTGGGATCCAATCCAAGGAAGAGCATGGCTCTTACGCTGTCCTCATTGAGGACGGTTCAGGAGAAATGACGAACCAAGATAAGAGCAAATCGGGTAGATTTACTTTTTATGAGGAAGAAAAATTCAATACAGGAAATGCAGATACAATAACTAACTTTAGTCAGACAAGAGGCGACACTATCAAGCTTTCGAGGAAGAAGTTCAATGGCCTCGAAGATATTGATTTTGAGCATGTGTTCAACGATATGAAGTTTGGAAGAGCTGCGATGTCAAGCTCAAATATCATTGCTTATAACAAGGGGTTTGAAGTTGAACTATTTTACGATGAAAACGGCAAGGATTCTGGGCTTGGCGATGGCGGTCTATTTGCTGTATTAGGCGGTCAAGCCCAGGATCTGCCTACACTCGTTGCGTCAGATTTTGTTGTTATTTGAGTTAGCTCTCTGTTGTATATCGGCGCCTAAGCTCTAACTGAGAGCTATACAAGACCCGCAAGGGAAAAACAGGGGGGCGCTGATGTTGTCGCTATCTATTGCTTTCTGCTCTCAATGAATTTGTTCTACCACAAGCAAGAGCAAAGTGGGAGCAGGCGCCTGTTCCCACTAAAAAAGGGACCCCGGAAAACTCGTGATCCCTTGGTGTAACTGACGCCCCCTGATGGATTCGAACCATCGACCGACTGCTTAGAAGGCAGTTGCTCTATCCAGCTGAGCTAAGGGAGCACTACAGCATTTTGGCAGTCAACATCGAGTTGGCCTCCTATGGTTAGAGGCTGCGAACTTGCATCCGATGGCGGCCAGCCGGCTCAGCGATAGTCAGAAATCTGAGCTTGTGGAGCGTTACAGGGCAGGTGATGCCACAGCAAGCCTTGCCAAGGCTTACGGCTGCAGCCCTAATACTGTCACGCGCACCGTTAAAACGCTGCTTTCAGAGAAGGACTACGTCGCGGTGAAGGCCTCTCGTGCCCAGCGTGGTGCGATCTCTAAGACTCTCTCTGCTGTTGGAGAAGCAACCGTTAAGGAGCCATCAGAGTCGAGCTCATCGACGCTGAATTCGCTTGATGAGGTGAAGCTTGAAGAGGGGAAGTTGGATGAGCTCGCGTTGGACGACGAAGCTGCAGGTGTTCTTGCTCTCGATGATGCCGATGACTTTGGTCATGATCCGGAAGAGGACTCCAGCGAAGATGATCACCTCGAGTCGGACATGGGGGATCTCCCTGGGTCCGAGGTGTTTCACGAGCTGGTTCCTTTAGTCGCAGATTCTGGTGTTTTCAGTGATCGTCCAAAGGTGAAATGTAAGCCTCTCTTGCCTGGTTTGTTACCTAGTAGCGTTTATATGCTTGTCGACAAGACAGTTGAACTTGATGCACGCCCGCTGAAGGAGTTCTCAGAGTTGGGTTTGCTAGCCGATGAAGATCAAGACAGACGGGCTCTTTGTTTGTTTGCGAATCCCCGTTCTGCCAAACGTCAGTGTGGACGTAGTCAAAGGGTGATCAAGGTACCTGACACAAGCGTTTTTGAGCTCACTACCTCCTATCTGTTGGCTCGTGGAATCACTCGTTTGGTGCTGGAGGGTTCACTGATTGCCCTTGATGCTCAGGCCCCATCGATCTGAACGGTTCTTGATTGGTCGCTTCAGAGTCAGAGTCGTTCAGGCTCTTGGCTTGGGCAGCAGCAGAGCGGCTGTACTGCCGCCACTAATGACACCTGCGACGATTGACATCCCTACCAGAAAACCTGTGGGGAGCTCTGCGCTTTTGGCATCACCCAGCCTGAGACTGTGGCGATCACTGAGGTTTTGGGCTCCCAGGCAAAGCACGACCAGGAGTAATCCGCCGCTGACAAGACTGGTTGTGAGCAGCCGCAGCCGCATGATCTGTTTTCGATGGTTCCCTTAGTTTGCCCTTGCTAGGAGTTCACTCGCTCTCGTTTTCTACCATTTGGTGTACAAGGGCATAAAGAGCCCTTCTGGATTGCCCTGACTGTTGAGCGAGTTGTCGAGCGGCATCGCTTGCACTTGCTCCACTGGCCATCAACGCTGCCAATTCCGCTCGCCAATGCGCGTCACTTTGCTGATCTGGTCCTGAAATTGGAGCACCTCCTAGGACAAGAGTGCATTCCCCTAGAGGCTTGTGTTCAAGAAAATGCTGTAGGGCTGCTGCGATCGTTGGACCTACTTGTTGTTCATGGCGTTTGGTGAGTTCCCTGGCCACCTGTAAAGGCCGCTCATTACCGCAAAGTTGCGCCAATTCTTTCAGCAGTTGCACCAGCCGGTGTGGCGCTTCGTAAAGAATGGTTGTTCGGGTCTCGCTGGCGACCGCTGCTAGCTGCTGCCGCCGTTCCTTGCCTCTGGAGGCTAGAAAACCTTCAAAACAAAAGCGGCCAGATGGAAGTCCGCTGCTCACTAAGGCTGTTGTTGCTGCACAGGGGCCGGGAATACAGATCACCTGGTGCCCCGCTGCCCTAGCGGCTGCGACGAGTTGTTCGCCGGGATCGCTGATGCCCGGCAGCCCTGCATCACTGATTAAAGCCAGGCTTTGCCCTTCGTTGAGCAGTTGAAGCAGTTGGGGGAGGCGAGCTTTGGTGTTGTGTTGGTGGAAGCTGAAACGTTGACTCTGCGCGCCCAGGCCGTTGAGTAGATGGCCGCTATGGCGTGTGTCTTCACAGGCGATGGCCGAGACATTCGTGAGCACAGAGCGTGCTCTGGGGGAGAGATCTCCGAGGTGACCAATGGGCGTCCCAACCACATAGAGCACCCCTGGTGCTGGTTCCTCTCGCTGACTCAAAATGAGGCTTGCACGTGTCTATTCATGATGCCGAACGCACCTCTTCTCCCTGTTGGTGTGGACCTGGAGGTTTTGTTGCAGCAATTGAGGCGATTGAGCTGGGGTGCTGCAGACATCCTGCTGGCCTATGCCCGGGGAGAACAGCCACCGCATGGATTTTCTAAGGCTCTGAGTGTTGACGATGGCGGTGAGGGGCCTGTCTCTGCTGCTGACCTTGCAGTGAACCGTTGGCTTCTGGATGGCTTAGAAGCGAATTTCCCCTTGGCAGATTGGACTCTATTGAGTGAGGAGACGGCAAAGGAGCAACTCACTGCAGGCGAACCCTTAGCGGCGGAATGGTTGTGGATCCTTGACCCCTTGGATGGCACAAAGGACTTCTTGCAGGGCACAGGTGAATACGCCGTGCATCTTGCCTTGGTGCATGGTCAACGACCAGTGCTTGGCGTGGTACTCCTGCCAGAAGCCGAGGAGCTTTGGTTCGGTGTGATCGGTTCTGGTGCCTGGTGCGAAGACCGGCAGGGACAACGTTCGCCGGTGCGTTTTAGTCAGCGCAAGGCTTTTGGTGAGTTGATGCTGGTAGCGAGTCGCAACCACCGCGACAACAGGCTTGAACAGCTGTTAGAGAGTCTTGCTCTTGGTGGTACCAAGGCTGTGGGCAGTGTGGGTTGCAAGGTAACCACGATTCTGCGCGGAGAAACAGATCTGTATGTCTCTCTTTCAGGTCGTAGTGCTCCAAAAGACTGGGATATGGCGGCTCCAGAGGCGGTGCTGATGGCTGCAGGGGGATGTTTCACTCATGCTGACGGACGCCAGCTTGCTTACAACAGCGGTGATGTGCGTCAGGCCGGATGTTTGATCGCCAGCCATGGCCTAGCCCACGCCCACCTTTGTGAAGCAGCGGCGCGGGCTATGCAAGAGATCGACCCAGGCTTTCAGGTTTGAATTGACCTGTAGCCCATCAGTTGAGAGGGGCTACAGGAGTTGGAGCTGGCTCTGATTGAGTCTCTTCGCCGTTCTGAGGGACGCCTCTGAGTGTGAGGTTGATACGGCCACGATTGTCAATCTCTCGTATCCGTACTGTCACCTCATCACCTACTTTCACGACGTCGTCGACCTTCTCCACGCGAGCCTCTGACAGCTGGGAGATGTGGATCATGCCCTCTTTGCCGGGCAGGATCTCTACGAAAGCCCCGATCGGAATGATCCTTGTGATGGTTCCGCTGAACACTTCCCCTTCGTTTACTTTGCGGGTGAGTCCTTCGATGATGCGTTGGGCTGCCTCTGCAGCAGCCCCGTCATGAGAAGCAATCGTGACGATGCCACCGTCTTCAATGTCGATCTTGGTGTTCGTGCGTTCTGTGATGCCCTTGATTGTGCGACCACCCGGTCCAATCACTGTGCCGATCAGTTCTGGATCGATTCTGAAGCTCAGCAGGCGCGGGGCATGGGGAGAGAGGCTAGTCCTAGGAGCGTCAATGGCTTCCAGCATCTTCTCGAGGATATGGATCCTGGCAGGGCGGGCCTGATTGACAGCTTCTGCAATGGTTTTGACAGGAAGGCCGGTGATCTTCATGTCCATCTGCAGAGCCGTGATGCCATCTTTTGTTCCAGCCACCTTGAAGTCCATATCACCGAGGAAGTCCTCGATTCCCTGGATGTCAGTGAGGATGCGAATCTCAGCATCTTCCTTGATCAAGCCCATGGCGGCTCCGCTGACTGGAGCCTTCAGTGGAACACCTGCATCCATGAGGGCCAGGGTGCTGCCGCAGACCGAGCCCATCGAGGTGGACCCATTGGAGCTGAGGACTTCGCTCACCACCCTGAGCACGTAAGGGAAGGTGTCCTTGGGAGGCAGTACTGGAATGATGGCGCGTTCAGCGAGGGAACCATGGCCTACCTCACGGCGCCCGGGCGATCGCATTGGACGTGTCTCGCCAACGGAATAGGGGGGGAAGTTGTAGTGGTGTAGATAGGTCTTCTCAGGTCCAGGGTTGAGGTCATCCATCTCCTGGGCATCGCTGGGTGTGCCCAGGGTGGCGGTGGACAGCACCTGGGTGAGTCCGCGTTGGAAGAGTCCGGATCCGTGCACGCGTTTTGGCAGCACGCCTGCGGCGGAAGTGATGGTGCGGACCTCATCGAGCTTGCGACCATCGACGCGTTTGCCTTGTTTGATGATCTGCTCACGCATCAATTTTTTGGTGAGCGCCTTGAAGTTGTTGCTCAAGACTTTGCTGTTGGCATTCACTGACTTGCGAACGGCATCGTCTTCTTTGAGGCTGTCAATGGCTTCAGCTGTTTTCGCTTTGATGGCATCCAACTTGCTATCGCGTTCAGCTTTGGTCTGCTCAAATTGCTTAAGCACTTCCCCGATGCTCTTGCTGCAATTTTTTTCCAGATAAGTCGACAGCTTGGTGTCTTGAGTGGGGGGTTCCGGCTGTACCTGCTTAATCCCTGCATCCTTGAGGATTGATTGCTGTGCCTTGATTAATTCGCAGACGGCTTCATAGCCAAAGTCGATGGCTTCGATGACGTCCCCTTCTGGCAGCTGGTTTGCACCGGCTTCAACCATGACAACCCCATCTGGAGTGCCAGCTACCACGAGATCGAGATCGCCACGTTCGATTTCTCGATAGCTGGGATTCAGAACGAAATCATCACCGAGAAGCCCTACCCTTACTGCAGCCATTGGTCCCTGGAAGGGGATGCCTGCTAGCAAGGTGGCCATGGAAGCTCCCGTAACGGCCAGCACATCTGCTGGAACCCGTTCATCGAGAGAGAGGCATGTTGCCACGATCTGAAGGTCGTCCCTCATCCAGCTAGGGAATAAGGGCCTCATGGGGCGGTCGATTAGACGAGCGATCAGTGTGGCTCTCTCTGGCGGGCGTCCTTCACGTCGCATGAAACTGCCTGGAATGCGGCCAGCTGCATAGAGCCGCTCCTCGTAGTCGCAAATCAGGGGAAGAAAATCGATGCCTTCGCGGCCTGTGGATCTGGTGGCGGTTACCAGGACAGCGGTATCGCCGCATTCCATCATCACGGAACCACCGGCCTGGGGGGCATAGCGCCCTGTGGTCAGCCGAATCTCCCGACCATCAAAGGAGATCGACTGTGTCTGACCTTGCACGTGCTCTTATGTTTTTTTTGTCAAGCACCATACTGGCACTTTGCCGAGTCAACTTTCGTGGAATTTTGGAATTGATTCCTGTTGGTTCAGTTGCTAAGCAATAAAAAAGAGGGATGGATGACTTCATTCCCTCTTGCGAATGAGTAAGAGCTCTCTACTCCTATAGATGTAGATGCAGAAATGGTTTAACAGTTACCAGCTCGACTTGACAACTCCAGGAAGTTCGCCCTTGTGAGCTCGTTCCCTCAGCTGGTTGCGGCATAGCCCGAAGTCGCGATAGACGCCTCTTGGCTTTCCTGTGGCCCAGCAACGATTGCGGATGCGGGTTGGAGCACTGTTGCGCGGGAGAGCTTGAATCTTGCGGTGGATCTCAAGACGTTGCATTGGATCCTTGGCTGCATCGAATGCGGCCATTAGAGCCCCTCTCTTGGCTGCGTAGCGCTCAACAATCTTCTTGCGCTTTACATCACGGGCGATCATTGACTTTTTAGCCATGCGGCAGTTTTGAAGCGCGAGGGTCGATAACGAACTTTACCTTCCAACTGCTGTAATTGTTTTGCTTGCCCAGTTTTCAGCTGCTCAGGCTCTTGCAAATAGGGCAGATCAGTGACCGATCAGCTGTTGCACCACCGATAGTTGAGTGGTGTCGCGAACGATCAGCACCACACTGAGACCTACCAATAAAAAAAAGCCTGATTGCATGAAAGCCATCTGGATGCGCTCCGGAATTGGTCGCCCACGCACGCCTTCTAAAAGCAGTAGCAACAGTTGGCCGCCATCAAGTAGGGGTAGTGGAATGGCATTGAGTACGGCGAGATTGATCGAAAGCAATGCCGCGAAGAGCACGAGGCCAGAACTACCCTGGCTGGTTAGCTGGGCGCCCATTTCGACAATCTTCACAGGGCCACTGACTTGTTGGGCTGTGGTTGCGAAATCGGTGATGAGTCCTGAATAGCCCTTAACGGTTCGACTGAGTAGGGAAATGAATTGGCTGTCAACATGGTTCAGAACCTCTCCGGGGCCGTGGGCCCGGCGGGTTTTGCCTGTGACGTTGGCCTGCAATTGGGCGCCCACCCTGCCATTGCCTTGTTGCTCAGCGGGGATGAGCACAATCTTGCTGCGTTGACCCGAACGGACTCTGTCCAGGTGAATTTTGCTGCCTGGTGACTCTTTGATTTGACTCACCAGGGCCTGGATCGCGTCTTGACCTCGCCCTAGCTCTTTGCCATCCACGCTGAGGATTCGATCGCCAGCGGCTAGCCCTGCAGCAGCAGCGGCTTCTCCGGGTTGAACGGCTACAACGATGACACCTGGATCAGGTTGGCTTGGAAGCCCGATCATGACCGCTTGGCCCATTAGCACCAGCCATGCCAGCAGAAGATTGGCCATGACCCCTGCACAGATCACCAGGGCTCGTTGTCTGATCGGCCGGTTGCGTAGTAGGTCGGGATCATCAGGGGGGATGTCGCTGTTTTCGTCGTCATCCGGAAATGAAACGAAGCCCCCTAAAGGCAGAACTCGCAGCGCATATGTGACACCCCTTCGTTGTCGTTTGATCAGCGCCGGTCCAAACCCGATCGAAAATCCATTCACACGGATTCCCTGAGCAGTGGCAGCCAGAAAGTGTCCAGCTTCATGAATGATGATCAGCAGGGCTAGAACCGTCAGCGCCGCAAAAACGTTCATTCAGCTTCTAGTAATTGGTTCATTCTGGCTCTAGTCGATCGTTGCCGAAATAAGGCACAAGTGCCTTGGGGAGGAGGACACTCCCATCAGATTGTTGGCCTGTTTCGAGAAGGGCAGCCATGGTGCGTCCTACCGCCAGGCCACTGCCATTGAGGGTGTGGATGAGTCGGGTACCTTTTTCGTCTTTGGTGCGAATTGCAGATCGCCGTGCTTGGAAGTCTCCACAGATACTGCAACTTGAAATTTCCCTGAAGGCGCCTGCTCCTGGTAGCCAGACTTCGAGGTCGTAGGTGCGTGAGGAAGAAAACCCTAGATCACCTGTGCAAAGTTCAATGACGCGGTAGGGCAATTCCAAGGCCTGCAGCACGGCTTCGGCATCGGCTGTGATCTGAGCGTGGGCAGCCTGCGAATGGTCTGGATGGACGAACCAATAGAGTTCCACCTTGTTGAATTGATGCAGCCGGATCAGGCCACGGGTGTCTCGTCCATAGCTGCCAGCTTCGCGACGAAAGCATGGACTGTAGGCGGCGTATCGCAGTGGCAGTTGCTCAGCGGGGATGATTTCATCGCGGTGCAGAGATGTCACCGGCACCTCTGCAGTTGGTGTTAGCCAGAGGTCGTCTTCAGCGCAGCGGAAGCTTTCTTCGGCGAATTTTGGCAGCTGGCCAGAGCCCGTAAGGCTTGCGGTATTCACCAGTACCGGAGGCATCACTTCTCGATATCCCTTTGAGGTGTGAAGGTCGAGCATGAAGTTGATGAGTGCTCGTTCCAGTCGTGCACCCTGACCCATCAGGGTGACGAAGCGACTTTGGGCAATCCGTACAGAGCGTTCTGTTTCGAAAAGTTTGAGCCGCTCGGCAATTGACCAGTGCTCAAGAAGGTCTTTCCCTTCACGTGGCTTGCCCCAACAGTGTCTTTCCTGGTTGTCGTTCTCGTCGCGTCCTTCAGGACAATCAGGGGAGGGCAGGTTTGGCAAGCTCAGCAGTTGCTCTCGCAATCGCGCTGATAGTTGTTTCTCCTCGTCTTCTAAAACGGCCACCTTTTGCTTGATTAGGTTGCCTTGATGTCTTAGTTCTGCCACGTCGCTGGCTTTTGGGTCGCTTCCCTGCTGGATCCGTTGACCGACTTCCTTGCCGATCCGATTTCCTTCTGCCTGGAGGCTGCTGCGCTGTTCCTCGAGATTTCTTTGTTGCTGAGCGATCAGTTGTAGGCCCGTTAGATCTAACGTCATGCCCCTTCGGCCCAGTTCGTTGGCAATCAGGTCGGGGTTGTCCCGCACCAGGCGCTGGTCAAGCACGAGGGTTTTGAAGTCAGCGCCAGCAGCCTAAGTGTTGTTGGCTTTGCAAATGAATCCTGTTTGGTTACTCCTATTCAGCCTGCGAGATTGGAAGCAACAGAAGATGCTGCTCGGGCTCTTCCGCTAGCGGCCCATTCCTTAAGGGCGTTGAGTTGTTCTCGGGCTGTGCGGGAGAGCGGCACCAGTTGGCTGGCAGCAAGAATTAGGTCGGTCTCTCCAAGTTCTCGGCGTTCGGCGAAGGCCAAGTGCATCGCCTCAATCACAGTCTGTTCGAGTTCGGCACCTGAGAAGCCTTCGCTTCGATCGATGACCGCAGCCAGGGGCAGGTTCAAGTTCGGTCTTCGTCGCTGTATATGGAGCTCAAGGATGTTGCGGCGTTCCTCGCTGAATGGCAGGTCAAGCAAAAAGATTTCGTCGAAACGCCCTTTACGCAGAAGCTCTCCAGGTAGGCGCTCTACGCCATTAGCCGTAGCGACGACAAACACCGCGGAGGTTTTCTCCGCCATCCAGGTGAGCACGTTGGCAAGGACACGTTGACTGGTGCCGCCATCACTTCGGGCATCACCACCAAAACCTTTGTCGATCTCATCGATCCAGAGAACACAAGGAGACATGGCTTCTGCCCGCTGGATCGTCTCTCTGGTACGAGCCTCGCTAGCACCCACTAGCCCGGCAAATAGGCGGCCTACATCGAGGCGAAGCAGTGGCATCGACCAGTTATGGGCGATGGCCTTGGCGGTGAGCGATTTGCCTGTGCCTTGGGGGCCGATCAGTAGAACGCCGCGGGGCAGTGGCAAGCCAAAGTGACGAGCTTCGTCGGAGAATGCCTGATGGCGTTGCTCAAGCCAACCTTTAAGGCTATCGAGGCCGCCTATGTCGGCAAGCGAGGCCTCTGTAACGCAGTACTCCAGAACCTCGCTGCGGGCTACGGTCTGACGCTTTTCCTCAAGCACCTCGGCGAGATCTGCCCAACCTAGTTTGCCCCGCTGTGCTAGTGCACGGGCTGCTACCTGACGCACCCTCATTTCGCTGAGGCCGCTGCAAGCGTGGGTTAGCTCTTCTAAAACGTCTGCTGAAAGGGGGGAGCCGCTTGCTTGGGCAATGTTCTCCAGCAGTGTTCGCAGTTCTGGTTCCTGCGGCAGCGGGAGATCGAGAATGGTCAGGGAATCATCAAGATCGCTGGGAGGAGTCCATGGCCCTGAGCAGAGAACCACAGTGTGGGGTTGATGGCGCAAGTGAACCGATAAGTTGCGCAACATGCGTGCGATACCAGCGTCTTCGCAGAAGTGATAAAAATCTTTGACTAGCAATAGGGTTGGACTACTTGCATCAAGTTGTTGCAGCCATTGCAGGACGGCCATCGGTTGACGTGCCCCAAGCCCTTCTTCGTTAAGCACGCCTTTAAGGCCGCCAATAAAATCCCAGCTGGCAAGGCGACGTGGTTGTAGTCGTTTTGCGGCTTGCTCAAGCAGCACTTCAACACGCTCCTCTTCGCTGCTGCGAATCCAAAGGAGAGGTGTTCTGGCTCTGATTAGTAGATCCAGGTGGTTATCCCAGCTCGTCATGGCGAGGTGAGTTTGTGTAGTGCTGCCCAGCGTGGATCGAGATCAGTTCCCTCAGGTTTCACGGCAGTGGTTTGGGCTGAAGGCTGCAGTTGAGCTGGACCGGGACAATCGGCCCCACAACGTTTGACTAAAGGCATCCGCAGACTCAGTTGTTCGAAAACCCAACGTTCTGGGTCAAAGCTGCCAAGAGGGTCAAGGCACTCCATCAGGGCATCCATATCCTCGGATTGGCTTGAGCCATGGAGTTCGTTTGGGTTTGGACCATTGCCCTTCAGCCAGATCAGTTCTTCGGTGTTACAGGCGAGGGTTTGATTGAATTCGCTTAGGCATCGATCACAGCAAAGGGTGACGATGGTTTGGAATTTTCCTTTCACTTCAAGAATGCTGCCTTGATGCTCGGCGCTGATGCTGCCTCTCAATGGGGTGAGAGAAGACATCTCGTCCAGATGTCCCTCGATCGACCAGTGCCGAGGAGCAGCCAAGGCTTTTAGGTCTTGCAATGAAATGGGTTGGAGCCCTGGGATCATTTACTACGTTTTTTTGGTTCAAAGGGAAGACGATCTGATCCACCGATTGCTTCTGTTGCTAATGCAGGTTTGGACAGCTGGTCATTGAGGATTTTCTGCAGGTTCTCAGGTAGGGCTTCACGACTAAGCAGAAATGTCTGCCCTGCTTGAAAGATGTTTGCGATCACCATATACAGCAATACACCTGCTGGTAGTGGAAAGAACAAAAACATTCCCGTGATCATCACTGGCGTGATCTTGTTGGCTGTTGATTGTTGAGGGTTCGCAGGCAGCCCCCTGCCGGACAGGACTTGCGAGACCAAAAGCGTCAAGCCGAAACCACCAACCAGAATTGCGATATCCCAGTTGATTTCCCCATCAACGTAGAAACCAACTTGACCAAGGGCCTTAATGAATAGAAAGCCACTTTGGGCAGCAAGGCCAGGAATTTTGCCTTGAACAGTGGCATCGCCTTCAGCCAAAGCCTGGACAGTGCCATCCTCAGATACCTTGACAAGATCATCCCCCTTGGTGACGCTCCAGGTTGGCGTGAACTTGGTTCCACCTTCTACGCCAGAAAGCCTGCTTGTGAAGCTTTCGCCAGTGAGTGTTTGCAGCTTGATTTGGGCCTTGTCTCCTACTCCTAATTTTGTGCCGCTTGGCAGAGAGGCAATGACTGGGAAATGCTTGGTTTCACTGATGAAAATCGAATGCTTGCTACTGGTAAATGGCTTTGGCTCAATGGCTGCAATTTGGTCGCTAGGCAGCACCTTGAGGTTCACCAAGTAGGGCACATCAGCAAAAGGTGATCCTCTAAGGGTTGCAAACAGGGCGAAGAGAATTGGCATCTGTACCAATAGGGGTAGGCACCCTGAGAGAGGGTTGCCGAACTCCTTCATGACTTTCCCTAGTTCTTCCTGTTGCTTCTGAGGGTCTTTGGCATAACGGCTCTTGATTTCATCCTGGCGCTTCTTCATCGCCGGCTGGGCGATCCGCATGCGACGAGCGCTACGAATGGATCCAGCACTTAAGGGGAACAGTGCCAATCGGATGACCACTGTGAGGGCGACGATGGCGAGGCCATAGCTCGGCACTAATCCGTAGAAGAAATCCAGGATCGGGAGCAGAATGTTGTCGGAGATGTACCCGATCACGATCGATTGCTGAGGGTGGATGGAACTGTGATGCCAGTGTGCATCAGCACCTATATGGCTGAGTTACAGGCTGGGGTCTATTTAAGCCGCAAAGCCCTTTAGATCCTGGGGTGAACCTTTGGCCCTGCGTGCGCTAATCCGCGCATTGATGTATTTCTCGGTTTCTCTGAAGCTAGGTAAAGAGCGCATCTCAAGTCTTGAACCATCGTTGAGTACCAGTACCATGTCGCCCCAGGAGCCCAGGCCACGGGGCACTGAGCGCACCTCCTTGATTTGGCTATACACGACTTGGGTCTTATCGCGTCCCAGCCATCCCCCAGTCACCGAAACGCGTCGATTGGTAATGCGAAAGCGCAGCCACAACGCTCGAATCACAGCTCCAATGGTGAAAGGAAGGCCAATCAGTGTTAGCCCCATCAATAGGTTGATGATGAGATCGCTTTGAGCGGGGCCTCCCTCATAGAAGACCTCTTCTGAGGTTGTGATCATGACAACAAACCTGCTTGATGGAGCAATCTGTCGCATTCTTCTAGCAATGGAGATGCCTCTATTGCGGAGGCGACTGGCTTGAGGCTGATCAGCACCCAGTGATTGCAATGCTCGGGTGCAACCTCAAGCCTGCTTCTTAGGTGATCGTGCAGAAGTCGACGCAGACGGTTGCGAATGACGGCCCGTTTGCTCACTTTGCTGCTGATCACAACGGCACAACGGCATGCCGTGAAGTTGTGGTGCCGATGGGGTGATTTGAGCAGTTGGGGATCTGCTTCGATGACACGGAGCACCATTGAAGTTCCATAAAAGCGATAGCCCCACTTCTGAAGGCGCTCAAAACATCGACTTCCCCTTAATCGCATTGATGCTGGCAGCACCATTTGAGGTTGGCTTCCTGAGGAAGTGGCGTGTTTTGAGTGATTGACCCAGCAGTGTTATGGATTAGACAGCGAGACGAGTGCGGCCACGTTTTCGGCGACTGCGGATCACTCTTCGACCAGTGTGAGTTCGCATGCGCACACGAAATCCTGAGACGCGTTTTCGCTTGCGGCTGGTTCCACCAAAGGTTCTTTTTGTCATTGAAGGAGAACGGCCTACAGCCTTTTGTCAGTCGACCAACTTATCAGTTCAGTTGATGTCAATCAGCCAGCTGCCAAGGTAGCCGCCCATTG
The DNA here is from genome assembly GCF_001631965.1 of Prochlorococcus sp. MIT 1303. Lineage (NCBI taxonomy): Bacteria > Bacillati > Cyanobacteriota > Cyanophyceae > Synechococcales > Prochlorococcaceae > Prochlorococcus > Prochlorococcus sp. MIT 1303. The sequence goes on along the minus strand of NZ_LVHK01000043.1, from coordinate 124,966 downwards.
GCACATCTCCAGGAGCTTGGGCAAGGGCATTGAACTGGAACATCCCACGTTGGTCGGGGTTAAAGATTTTCATGACCACCGCATAGGTGCCTTCTGTAGGGATGGGGGTGTCCGGGAAGACTTCAATGCTTGTTTGGTCTTCAGAGACTTCGAAAATCGCAGGAACCTCTTCTTTGCAGCGGGTGCGTGACAGCATGCCCCCTAGATGGACAAGGCAAAGGTTCAGCTTGTTCGTTTTGATCTTTGCATCGAAATAATCAGGGACAGTGATGCTTAGCTTGAGGATCGCAGTTTTGCGGTCCTTGGGTTTCAGCATCAGGTAATAGGTTGCTCGGTCACGCCTGATGGTTGAGCTTTGCCAGTAATAGAGCTTTTTATAGTCTTTAGAGTTCTCCCAGCGAAATTCAAGTAGCGCTGGTGTTGCCTGGGCTCGAGCCTTTGGTGGTGTGATGCTTTCAAGCATCACACTGGAACCGATCAAACCGGCAGTGAGGCCTCCTAACGCAAGGGTGCCTGGAATACAAAACTTGAAGAGCTGCTTAACCATGAGATCAAAGCGGGTGTGTTGGTAACCACCAGCACTAAAAAGTACATGGATTCTCCTTTGCTCTCCTCTATGAATCACAACGACTAGGACGGCCTAGTAGTTGGCAGCTTTTGGTGCGGCAAGTGATTCAGCATCGATCTGGACGCAGTAGCGAGGTTTCTCCAAGGTAGGGATGTTGAGGTGGCTGATCTGAGGGCAGCCAGGCATGGGCAAGCATGCGGATGCAGCGTTTGAGATCCCCCTCGACATACATTTGCTGGCAGTCCAGCAGTGCTATCGACTCCCATCCTGCTTGACGGCGCGCGATCGCTGCAGGGAAACAGGCGTTTAGGTCTGCCGTTACAGAGAACGTGATGGACACGATGTCTGCAGGGTTGAGTTGATTGCGTTGCATTAGCGCTTTCACGAGCTCGCTGACGGCTGCCTCGATGGCTTTGGTCGTGTTTGCAGAGCTTGTTGTGGCACCTCTGAGCCCGTGTAAGTGGAGGCCTCCATAAGGGATGGCAGTGGTCATGGCAGAAAGAGCCAGAGCACCTGACCACTATTGCCAAGCTCAAGGTTGAGAAGCTCTGCAAGTTTGGATAGGAGTTTGCTGCCTGGTAGAAATCCCGCTAGCCGTTTTTTGGGGCGTCCCAGTTTGAGCGTTTGTGTGTTGGCTTCATCAAGGTCCGCCAGCTTGGCCGCAAGTTTTCGAGCATGTTCTTCATCTCCCAGCTCATCGATGAGTCCGAGTTCATGGGCCTGAGCTCCGCTGAACACGCGGCCGTCGGCGAAGTTGCGCACCTCTTCGGCACTGAGATGGCGGCCTTCTGCTACCGCGTTCACAAATTGCTCATAGCTGCTATCGATCAGTGATTGCAGTAGCTGACGCTCCTCTGCTGTGAGTGCGCGATCAGGCGAGAGAATGTCCTTGTAGGTGCCGCTTTTTACTGTCTCGAAGCGGATGCCGATTCGCTCCAGCAATTTGGAGAGGTTGTTGCCCCGCAAGATGACCCCGATTGAGCCAGTGATTGTGCCGGGATTGGCAACAATTTTTTCTGCAGCTACCCCGACATACACACCGCCGGAGGCGGATACATTGCCGAAGCTCGCTACGACATGACAACCCTTTTCTCTAAGCCTGAGCAGGGCCGCATGGATTTCCTGACTGTCACCGACAGTTCCTCCTGGGCTGTCGATGCGCAGCAGAAGAGCAGGAAACTCTCTCTCTTCAACTTCCTTGATCGCTTTCAGCACCCGCTCGCGCGTTGCACCGCTGATTGCTCCGTCAATGGTGATGTGTGCGATCCTTCGGCGAGATTTGCGTCGCCAGAGCCAGCCCATTCAATTTCTTCGTAGAGGATTGGATCTTAAAAAGGAACCTGCTTGTTGCCTTCATGTTGTCAATACGGCACTGGCTGCTGATGGTCCTGCCCTTTGCCCTTTGGGGTACGGCCATGGCTGCGATGACACCTCTGGTGATTTCGGGCGGACCGCTTCTCGTCGCTTGTCTGCGCCTTTTGCCAGCAGGAGTTGTCATCCTGCTGGCCTTGCCGTCGCTGGGACGTCACTGGGCTATCGCCTCAACTGACAGGATTTGGTTCCTGGTCTTTACGGTTGTTGATGCATGCCTTTTCCAAATGTTCCTGGTCAAGGGCTTGGCCTACACCGGAGCAGGGATGGGATCGGTGCTGATTGACTCCCAGCCATTGCTGGTAGCTCTGCTGGCACGCAGCCTGTTTGGAGAGTCCATTAACCCAGTTGGATGGATGGGTTTGATGTTCGGTTTGGTCGGGATTATCTGCCTTGGTGCCCCGCCGGATTTGTTGCGCCATTGGTGGTTGCTAGGCGAACAGGCGTCTGGTTCCAGTTTGTTGGAGCAAGGGGAAGGCTGGATGCTCGCAGCAGCCATCGCCATGGCCTTAGGCACAGTGCTGAGCAGGTATGCCTGCCGGAGCAGTGATCCCGTTGCGGTCACTGGTTGGCACATGGTCTTAGGCAGCTTGCCGTTACTGCTCTGGCACAGTTTTGATCGCACATGGCCTTTGTGGCCTGATTGGACTGGCTTTGATTGGGGATTGATGGCTTACGCCAGCCTGTTTGGCAGTGCCCTGGCCTATGGATTGTTCTTTTGGCTCGTCAATCGGGAGGAGCTCACAAGCTTTAGCACCCTGGCATTCCTTACACCGGTGTTTGCCCTTGCTGCTGGTGGCGTTTGGCTAGGAGAACGGCTTCAGCCTCTGCAATGGTTCGGGGTGGCTTTGGTCCTGCTTTCGGTGCTTGTTGTGAGTCAGCGTCGTCGACTATGGGAACCGGTTGAAGTTGACTCGGATGTGTTGCCGGGGGAAATCGGTTGATGTTATTTCGTTCCTTGCGCTTGGATGGAGATGGTCCACTCTGCTGGCCTGCCCCTATGGCACTTCAGAAGATATTGGGTCTGCTCAGGCACATAGCCAGGGATGCCACCATCACTAGATGGTGCTGACGTTTGCTGCGACGGTGTTGCTGTCTCCTCTTCAACGGCGTAGAGGCCTGCTGCTGATTCTGGCGTTTGGGGTAGCTCTCTGCCTTTGGCAGTTAGGAGACTCTGGTTTGGTTGATGAAACCCCGCCTCTCTTTGCCGCGGCAGGTCGTGCCATGAGTACTACAGGAGATTGGCTGACGCCGAGGGTTAATGGTCTGCCTCGCTTCGACAAGCCTCCTCTGGTGTATTGGCTAATGGGGTTGGTTTATGCCTTGCCCGGCCATGAGGTTTGGGACCCATTAGGGACATGGGCGGCACGTCTTCCTTCTGCCCTTGCATCTGTCTTGATGATGCTGGCCCTTGGTGACACTGTGATGTGTTGGCCCCAGAAGGATGACGCTTGTCCACGCCGAACAGGTGTTGCGGTGGCCTTGGCCTTTGCTCTTTCGCCACTGGTCATGGTCTGGAGTCGGGTTGCTGTTAGCGATGCCTTGTTTTGCAGCACATTGGGGGTGAGTTTGCTTCTGCAGTGGCGCCGCTTTGCTGCCCCGAGTACCCAGCCATGGTGGTTGGCCTGGCTTGTTTTGGGTTTAGCAGTGCTGACCAAAGGACCAGCGGCTGTCGTGCTGACTGGCATGGTGCTTGTTCTATTTGCTTTGCTGCAGTGGAATCTGGCCAGCCTTTGGCAGCGGTTGCGCCCTCTGCCTGGTTTGTTGATTACTGCCCTGATCAGCCTGCCTTGGTATGTGGCGGAATTGCTTGTGGAGGGACAACCTTTTTGGGATAGCTTCTTCGGCTATCACAACCTTCAACGCTTCACATCAGTAGTCAATAGTCACCTGCAGCCTTGGTGGTTTTTCGGGCCTGTCTTGGTGGTTGCCTCCCTGCCATTTACCCCCTTGCTGATCCTTGGGCTGTTGCAGGCCTTCGTTCCAGTCAGGAAGGGCGGTGCGCTTTGCCAGAGAGAGCCTGAGGGATCTCTGCAGAGTTTTGCGGCCTGTTGGCTGCTAGCTGTGTTGCTGCTATTCACTTGCGCTGCCACAAAATTGCCAAGTTATTGGTTGCCTGCGACACCGGCGGCCGCGTTGTTGATTGGATTGGCCGCAAGTGTTTCCCCTCAACAGCGACCAGGTCTTGTTTGGGCATGGGGCGGATCAGTTGTTTTGGCGGGATTGTTAGCGGCAGGGCTGTGGGCTTCACCGTTCTGGGTTGAATGGATTTATGACCCGGAGATGCCCACCCTTGCGGCAGAACTGCTGGCTAGTCGTCTTGTACTCAGGGCAGCAGTCTTTTTCAGTCTTTCGGTGCTACTTGGGATCTGGTTGGCTTGGCGGCCACGGCCTGGGCGATTGCTGGCCCTTCAAGGGCCATTGGTTGCTTTCCAATTGTTTTCGTTCTTACCGATGTGGGCGTTGGGTGACAAGGTGCGCCAGTTGCCTGTAAGGCAAGTTGCTCATCTGATGGTCGCTTCTCAGAAGTCTCGCGAACCCTTGGTGATGGTTGGGGCAATCAAACCTTCACTTCACTTCTATACCGATCAGGTGGTGGTTTATGAGGGGCGCTCTGCGGGGGCGTTAGTGAACCTGGATGATCGATTACGAGAAGAAGAGCGCAGTGGATGGTCAGGTCTGCCTATTGAGGGGCCCATGGGATCTTCAACCGCTCTCTTGGTGATTGATCAGGGCACAACGCAGCGGAGGCATTGGCAGGACCTTCAACCTGAGCTGCTTGGCAAGTTCGGGATCTATAGGGTTTGGCGGTTGGATCGTCGGACTCTTGAGAAGCGAGCGAATCAGCTCAAATCTGAAGGGTTCCAAACTGATTGGCGGCAACCACGACCTGAGCGTTTCTGATGTTTTGCTTGTCTTAATTGCAGGATGAAGTGGGTGCTTCGGCCTGCTCTTGTCATTTGCTTTTGGACCACCATGCGAGCAAGACGTCTTGCATGGTGCGTGAGCAGGATTTAAGCATTTGTTCCCGATTGGGGCGGTTCAGCAAGTTGAAGTCTTCTACAGAAACCACATCGTCCCCAGAGGGCCATTTCTCCAGCTGGGGCAGGACTACCGCAGGCCTGACAGGCGGCCATTCCATGAACATCAATTCTGCTTGGATGTCGTGCCCAGATGCTGGCTTCACTTTCCAGCTTTGGGGTGTTTCCGGGGTGGTGTTGTTGAATGCGGAGATCTTTGATGTCATGGCCCGCGGCACGCAAGGCTGCCAAGAGTTGGGGGCGGTTATAGAGCAGGGCCTGCCTCCACTGAGGATGGCTGGCGCCGATGATCAAAACCCCTTGGCGAAGGTTGAGTGGGCGGCAGTGAGGGGCAAGCAGGGGGCCTGCCAGTCGGGGCCATTCTTGCCAGAGACCAGCCATGGAGCCTTGTTGCTTCCAGTCACGCTTAATGGATTCAAGGCAGTTGCAGAGGGCTGTGACTGGGGCGGGAGGCGCTTCTTGCAGCACTTCTCCTCGACCAAGCCGTTTGCGTTGCTGATCGGGAGCTATGGCCATCTCAAAAGCCTAAGTGGAGTCTTGGCTCCAGCTCGCTAGCCTCCGAGAGGTCTTTTCAATGCCTCGATGGGCTTCTTTGACCGGTTAAGCCGCTTATTACGTGCCAATCTCAACGATCTCGTGAGTAAGGCCGAGGATCCCGTCAAGATCCTTGATCAATCGGTTGCAGACATGCAAGCCGATTTGGTCAAGTTGCGACAGGCTGTTGCTATAGCCATCGCCAGTCAGAAGCGGCTTCGCAATCAGGCTGATCAGGCTGAGGGTCAAGTTAGAACCTGGTACGAACGTGCTGAGCTGGCTCTTAAGAAGGGTGAGGAGGATCTCGCGAAGGAAGCCCTTACTCGTCGTAAGGGTTTCCAGGAATCTTCTACGGCGCTCACCAACCAGCTCAAAGGGCAGGAAGGGCAGGTGGAGACTCTCAAGCGGAGCCTAGTGGCTCTTGAGGGCAAGATCGCCGAGGCCAGAACCAAGAAGGACATGCTCAAGGCCAGAGCACAGGCGGCAAAGGCCCAGCAGCAATTACAGAGCGCTGTGGGCAATCTTGGCACTAACTCTGCAATGGCGGCCTTTGATCGTATGGAAGACAAGGTCCAGGCCTTGGAAGCCAGTAGTCAGGCTGCCGCTGAGCTCGCCGGTGCTGATCTTGAGAGTCAGTTTGCAGCTCTGGAAGGTGGAAACGATGTCGATGATGAACTATCTGTTCTTCGTCAGCGTCTTGAGGGGGGGGCTGAGGCAGTGGCTTTGCCCGCCGCGGAGACGTCTTCACTTGAGGAGAGTAAGGATGCCAATGGCCCAGAGGTGGAGGCTGTCAAGGTGGCTGAGGTGGATGCTGAGTTGGAGGAACTGAAGCGCGCCATCGACAAGCTCTGAAAGGGGATGGATTTCATCGGCAGATCATTGTGCTGCAAGATGTCTTGCCTCCTTTGCGGAGTTCTTAACGGCTGCTTATTTGATGTAGTAACCGATCACCAAAACACAGTTTTAGCTTTCCGTTGATGGCGACTTCAAGGCGTCTAGGCAGATTGGGTCGTGGCGTTTTTGACCGCAATGACCGCCGTAAGCAGGCTTATCGCCTGGCTAACGCAGGCCCTCAAAGTTTGCCTCTGCTGGATTTGTCACTGGGGTCCACAGACTTATCACCTCCAGCGGTGGCACTTGAGGCTATTGAAGTTGCTCTAAGGGCACCTGAGAGTTCTTCTTATTGCTTGCATGCTTCGACGAGGCCCTTTCGGGAGGCGGTCGCTGCGTGGAGTCAGAGGCGCTTCGGTGTCAGCGTTGATCCAGATCGGGAAGTGTTGTTGTTGGTCGGTTCACAGGAGGGAACGGCCCACCTGCCTTTGGCAGTTTTGGATCCTGGGGATTCTGCCTTGATTCTGGATCCTGCTTATCCTTCACACCGGGGTGGGTTGATTTTGGCCGATGCCCGTATTGAACGACTGCTGCTCCGACCGGAGCAGGAATGGCGACCTGACTTCAAGGCTTTAAGCAACAGTCAGTGGGACCAGTTGCGGATGATGGTTTTTGGGTTTCCTCATAACCCCACAGCCCAGGTAGGAGAACAGAGCTGGTTGGCGGAAGCCATGGATCGGGGCATCCGTCATCAAGTGGTGGTTGCTCACGACAATCCTTATGTGGATTTGGCACTGGACGGTGAGGCGCCAGCTCTGTTGCGTTGTCCTGGTTGGAGGGAATGCGGGATTGAGTTTTTCTCCTTCTCCAAGGCCTGGTGCTTGGGGGGGTTCCGATTGGCCTTTGCGATTGGTGCTGAACATTTGATTACAGCCCTACGTGAGCTCAAGGGTGTCGTGGATTTCAACCAATCCTTGGCGTTACAGAGAGGCGCCATAGTCGCCCTTACCGATGCCCAAGATTGGCCTCAAGAGATTCTTGGGGTTTACCGGGAGCGCAGAGACAGGACCCTGGCAGCTCTTCACGCATTGGGTTGGCATGCTCCTTGTCCATCAATGGCGCTTTATCTTTGGTTGCCGATTCCAGCCTGGGCAAAACAGCAGAACTACAACGATGAGACTTTGGCAGCAGATCTTTTGGATCAGACTGGAGTTGCCTTGACGCCTGGATCAGGTTTTGGTTCCGGCGGGGATGGTTGGCTGCGCCTGGCCCTGGTCCATCCGGTGGAAGATTTGGAGGCGGCAGTTGCCCGGATGTGGCCTTGGTGGCATGCGCACATCTGAGTCATGGACTGGTGCTGCTGCGGTTGCCCGTTTGTGGCGTAGGCAGTCTTGCGGGGCTAGGCCATGGCAGTTGCGCTGGCAGCCGGTCTGTGCGAGTACTGAGTTGATGTTGTCTGATTGGCTGAAGCAGCAGCCTTGTTCAGCTCAGCAGCCTCGGGCCTTGTTTGCTGATCGCCAGACCCATGGGAGGGGACAGCGTGGTCGGGTCTGGCAGTCACCGATCGGTGGGGTTTGGATCAGTGCCGCTTTGCCCTGGTTTGATGCTCAGTGCTCTGCCGGTATTTTTGGAGTAGCAGTGGCTGTGGCGCTGGCTGAAAGGCTCGAGCGGCGGGGAGTGCCCGTGAGTATCAAGTGGCCTAACGATTTGATGGTGGGGAACCGTAAATTGGCTGGTCTCTTGCCGAGATTGGTGCACCGTGGCAGTCGCGTCAGGCTGGCACGCATTGGTCTTGGCCTGAATGTTTGCAACCGTGTGCCCAGAGAAGGGATTGCCTTAGATGAGTTGCTTCGATCAGGCCAGTGTCAGCCTTTGGTCTGGATGGCAGAAGTGCTATGCGCTCTTGATCGAACTATGGATTTGGCTGGTCGAGCGGATTGGGTTTGCGCCGAAGCTGAGCGACGCCTCTGGACAAAGCAGGTTCGTGATCCGAAGGGTGGTGAACTCTGGGACGTGATCGGACTGGGACTGGATGGGTCGCTTTTGCTGAGCCAGGGTTCTCGGACCATGCGCTGGACACGTTGGTGATAACTGAATTGGATTTTTTCTATAGTTTTTCTCGTCTGAGGATCCGATCGGGTGCCGTTTCGCTGGTTCGCTGCTGCATGGCTGCTTTCAGTGCCTGTCCTTGCCAAGCCAATGGATCCTGTTGCTCAAGCGGTTCGGCAAGCACCTTTGTTGCCTGCGCGTGAGGCTAGTCAGCTTGAGCGGCCGCAAAGGTTTGATCAATCTCTTGAAGAGCTGGAGCGCAACAAGGTGATCACTTCAGCGGAACGCCGTCAGTTGGAGGGGCATGCGGTGGGTTTGACGATCGATGTGCCTCGAATGCAGCAGGCCTGTCGTAGTGGTGCGCTGTCAGCCAAGGAATGTGCCAGTGGCGTTGCTCTTCGCTCCAGGGGGCGTCGAGGTCGTTCCCAGTTCAGCTTGCTGCGCCGTGGTCCTGGCGGTCGGCCATTGCCGCCGCTTACGGTTCCGGTTTCGGCATTGTTGGCAGGCTCTGGGAGTGGCTTCAGCTTGGCTTCAGTGTTTGCGGTGACTCCGAGGCCCAAGCCCCTGCGAGGAAATGGAGATCGTCAGCTTCTTTTCCCGATCATTGGTGGGGCTTTTACCAGTAGTGAATTCGGCATGCGTTTGCATCCTGTGATTGGCCGTTGGTTGATGCATGCGGGTAAAGACCTAGCCGCACCAGAAGGTGCTCCGGTGGTGGCTGCATTAACGGGAACTGTTGTCAGTAGCGGCCTAGCTGGGGGCTATGGCATTGCTGTTGAACTGGAACATGATGCTCCTCGCAGGCGCACGCTTTATGGGCATCTTTCAGAGATTTATCTGCGGCCGGGTCAGCGGGTTCGTCAAGGGGAGGTGATTGGTCGGGTTGGTAGCACCGGCTTAAGCACTGGTCCACATCTCCATTTCGAATTGAGACGCCCTCAGGGTGGCGGTTGGGTGGCGATGGATCCCGGTGAGTTGGATCTCAATCCACTCATGGCTTCAGGTGTCGACCCGGTTTCGCTGTTGGTCGGTCAGTTGATCGAGAGCCTCGAACGGCCTTAATCAATGAATACCTTTCTTCGCGAAGGATAAAGAAATCTTTTGATCTCTCCCAATGGAAGAACTCTGAGTATTGAGAATACAATTTGCGTAAAACCCAACAGTCAAATACCATTCAAGAGTCCACATAGGCCACACTTTTATATAATAAATTGCAGACATGAGAAGAGTGCAAGATGAGCGCTTATAATTGAAAATTCATTCATTCATTCATTCTAAATTGAAAAACATAATCAAAGCTTCAGTGCCATCATCGGCAATTGGACTCTCTCTTCTAATAGGCTCAGTTCAACCTGTTAGTGCAGAGGAGAAATAGGCAAGTGAATCTCAATTAGCTCCTTACATCTAAATAGGGATTGGAATAGGATGAGGTGAAACAGTGGATGGAGATCTTCACGGTCAAAGTGTATCTGCTGATGAACGTAATGTTGGTTGGCGGCATAGGCATTGGATACGATTTTGGGTCTATCCGGGCTGACATATCTGCGCATAGATGGCATGATATAGACAGCTTCAGCGTAGGTGGTCATAAATATGACTCTGATGTGAATAATTATTTTGGAGAGTCGGCTTAGGTTTGGCTCTAGATATTCCCACTAATTCGAATTGGACGCCTTACCTTCACGCTGGTGGTGGTCCAATTTGGGGAGATAAGACTAACGATGCAGCGTGTGCTTTCGGTGGAGGTATTGGTGTTACTTACGCAGCTTCTGAAGGAGTTGATGTCTTTGGTCAAGTTATTTATGGTTGGGCTCCGCCCCAAACAATTGACAATGTTAATACTGATGCTTCGGGTGCGTTAGGAGTTGAGGCTGGTCTACGCTTCCGTCTCTAAATGAAGCTCGATAATTTGATATTCAACACGTTTTAATAAAGAATAAGATTGATCTTTATGCACCTCTTAAGATGTGCATTTTAATGCAAACGATTGAAAGTTGTCCATGCCAATCAACCTCAAGGAATACTGGCTGGAAGCAGGAAGATTTATTCTGCGGATACAGTTTCTAAGTCGTCTATAAAGAAAAATACCTTTGTGGAAATGTGCTGGGGAAAGAGGTCCTTCTTCATGAGAATATAGCTTCAGGCATTTTCATTATAAAAGCCGAAGGTAATTTGTATGTATTATTCTGCTCGAAGGATAAAGCCAACCCCGCGAACTGTGTGAATCAAAGTAGCAGCACCTTTTTGTTCAATCTTTTGGCGTAGATAGCGGATGTAAACGTCTAGAAGATTGTCATCTCCGAAGAAATCCTCTCCCCATACAGCTTTCATAATGGCGTCACGTTCGTGAACTTTTCCTGCGCCAACTATTAGGAAATGTAGTAGCTCATATTCTTTTACGGAAAGTTGAATCGTGCGATTGTCGCGCGTTACATCCCTTGTGCTGGTGTTCATCTTTAAGTCCGCTACTTGTATGGTCTCTGGTTGATGCTCGTTGCCAGAGTCTCCTGAGAATTTCTCTGCTCTGCGTTGCATGGCTCGTAATCTGGCCATGAGCTCTTCAATGGAGAAGGGTTTGGTTAGATAGTCATCAACTCCAGCATCCAGTGCCTTGACGCGATCGGTAACATCGTCATGACCTGTGAGCATCAAGATCGGTGTCTTAATGCCACTAGAACGAATACGTTGACAGATATCGACACCTGTGAAATCAGGAAGGTTCCAATCAAGAATGATTAGGTTTGGTGATGGATCACTTCGAGCTTTGATCAACCCTGAGGCTCCGTCTTCCGCCACGCTGACCTCATAACCCTCAACATCAAGCTCTAGGCGTAGAAGTTCTGTCAGCCTCGGTTCATCATCCACCAATAGGACTCTGGTTCTCGGTGATGATGCGTTAGTCATTCATACAATCAACCTGGTGTCTACTTAAGCAGTTTCTCTGGATCTAGACCTTGTGCAATCAATGGTTATGCGTGGGCCCCTCTTTCAGGGTGTGGATCCATTTAGGAGGGTGGGAAGTCTCTCGAAGAGGTCTGGTTTGATGACATAGCTTTCAGCACCAGCCTCGAGTACCTGGCGCTGCTTGCTTGGGTCACTGAGGGCGGATACAACAACAATCCTCGGCAATTTGTCATGACAAGCTTGTCGATGCAGTTGCTGCAGGCATTCCAGCCCATTCATGCCTGGCATCATCAGGTCCAGCAGAACTAAATCAATGCTCTCTAAAGAGCTGTTGTCAAGAAAGGTTTCGGCCGATTCAAAGCTCAAGACGTGATGACCTTCGTCTTGAATTTCCTCCTTGAGCAACTCACGAACTCTGGGATCGTCATCCACTATGGCCACGGTAAGAGGATGGGTCTTACCCGATTTTTCGATGTGATTATGGGAATTGGTTTGGTTCATTCTTGGATTGATCTGATATCAGTAGCAGCGAGCTCACCGCTCCAGTCCCGAACGACTTGACCATCGTGGAAGCGCGCCATTCGGTCGGCCCTTTCGGAAACATCGTTTTCGTGGGTGACCAGTACCAGAGTGATCCCCTGATGATGCAACTCATCGAAAAGGTTGAGAACATCTTCTGTGGTTCTTGAGTCGAGAGCACCCGTGGGTTCATCAGCTAGCAGTAGAGCTGGTTGGTTGATAATTGCTCGGGCAATTGCAACACGCTGCTGCTGACCTCCCGAGAGTTGATTGGGGCGGTTTCCCATTTGTTTGCTGAGACCTACTCGCTCGAGAGCTTGTTCAGCTTGTTCTCTTCGCTGGACAGCAGGCACCCCGGCATAGATCATTGGCAGCATTACATTCTCCAGGGCTGTGGCCTGAGGGAGTAGGTGAAACTGCTGAAAAACAAAGCCCAGTTCTTGATTACGCAGATTCGCCAGAGCGTCATCATCGAGATCTTCGACGGCTACCCCGTTGAGCCGATAGCTGCCGCTGGTGGGACGATCCAGGCAACCGAGAATGTTCATGGCTGTGCTCTTGCCCGAGCCGCTGGCACCCATCACGGCTAAATAATCCCCTTGATACACGATCAGATTGAGATGATCTAGAGCTTTTACTGTTCCAGCGCCTTGTCCGTAGAGCTTGCTGACATCGCTCAGCACGGCGACGGGTGTGCTGCTTGCTGTTGGATTAGCCAATGGATCGTTGGCTGCCTAGAGCTATGGCTTCCTGGAGAAGCGGCGTGCCGGCTACGGCATTATTCGCCCATTGAAAGAGAGGATTTGAAAGGATCCCCCCAACGGCTGTTACAACAACGCAACCCACTAGTGCTATTCGAAGTGGAGGCATGCCAATTGTTGACCACTGGATCGATGGATAGGACTTCACGACATCGGAAGCTTCTTTTGGTTCTTTGACCACCATCATTTTGATGACAGAGATGTAGTAATAAATCGACACTACGGAGGTCACTAGGCCAACAACGACGAGGAGGTATTGATGGTCGGCCCAGCCAGCAAAGAAAAGATAGATCTTGCCAAAAAATCCGAGCATCGGAGGTATGCCACCCAAGGAAAGAAGGCAGAGGCTGAGTCCCAGCGTTATCAACGGATCCTTCTGATAGAGACCTGCATAGTCAGAAATTCGATCACTTCCCGTGCGGATCGAGAAGAGGATGATGCAGGCAAAGGCTCCCAGGTTCATGAATAGATAGGCAGCCATATAGAGAACCATTGCAGCGAAGCCGTCTTCGGTTCCGCACACCAGGCCAATCATCACGAATCCTGCCTGGCCGATGGAGCTGTAAGCCAGCATTCGCTTCATTGATGTCTGCGCCAGCGCGACGACGTTGCCCAGGGTCATGCTCAACACAGCCAGCACGGTGAAAAGCAATTTCCATTGGTTGTCGAAGGCACCGAAGCAACCAACCAACAACCTCAGTGCAAGAGCAAAGCCAGCAGCTTTAGACCCCACTGAGAGGAATGCGACCACTGGAGTTGGGGACCCTTCATAGACATCCGGGGTCCATTGGTGGAAAGGCACCGCAGCAATTTTGAAGGCCACCGTGGCAAGTACGAAGACCAGTGATAGTGCGGCCAGTGGAGTAGGGCTGGTGAGTAAAGCAATGCCAATAGCCTGCAAGCTGGTGGTGCCGCTGAGCCCGTAGAGAAGAGAGGCGCCGTAGAGAAAGACTGCTGCCGCGGCGGAGCCCACCAGCAGATATTTGAGTGCTGCTTCGGAACTACGGGCATCTCGTTTCATGTAGCCAGCCAGTAGGTAGCTCGCCACTGAGAGGGTCTCGAGTGAGACGAACACGCTCACAAGATCAGTTGAGCCGCAAAGGAGCATTGCCCCGAGGGTTGCGGCCAGAAGGATGGCGGCATATTCACCAATTGGCGTGCCGCTCTGTTCCGCGTAGCGCCAGCTGATCAGTAGTGACAGCAAGGTAGAGAGCGCCACCACGGCCCGAAAGGCAATGGCCAGGTTGTCAGCCAGAAAAGCTCCAAGGAACGAGGGTTCCAGAGGGGCATTCCATTGCTGGGCGAGGAGCACGAGTGCTGTGCCAAGGCCGGCATAACAAATGGGGGGGACCCAGCGGGTGGCAGCCTGCTCACCGGCCAAGTCCACAAGTAGGGTCGCCAGCATTGCGACGAGAACAGCCCCTTCAGGGGCAATTGCACCAGCATTCAGTGCAAGGTTGAGCAGCTCCCCTGGAGCTGCCATGGCCTGGGTGGCGAGAAGAAATACACCCATTTCGGGCATGACGCGTGCACGATCAGACCAATTTGCGTGACTGTAGCTGTGCTGCCTTGCTATACCTTATTGAGAACATCGCATCATGCAGCTCGCTTGCCGGTGCGATAAAGATTGGAACGGTTACATATCGTCTGTGGCGAACACTCTGGTCATTGTCGAAAGCCCTACCAAGGCGAGAACCATTCGAGGGTTTCTGCCCAAGGGCTTCCGTGTGGAGGCCTCCATGGGCCATGTGCGCGACTTGCCCAACAACGCTAGTGAGATCCCTGCGGCCCAGAAGGGGCAGAAATGGGCCAACCTCGGCGTGAACACCACCGCGGATTTCGAACCTCTTTATGTGGTTCCGAAGGACAAAAAGAAGGTGGTCAAGGAGCTGAAGGCAGCTTTGAAGGAGGCTGATCAGCTGTTGTTGGCAACTGACGAAGATCGAGAGGGCGAAAGCATCAGCTGGCATTTGCTGCAGCTGTTGGCTCCCAAAGTGCCTGTCAAGCGGATGGTGTTTCACGAGATCACCAAAGAAGCCATTGCTAAGGCTCTTGATCAGCCCAGAGATCTCGACATGGAGCTGGTCCATGCCCAGGAAACGCGACGGATTCTTGACCGTTTGGTGGGATACACGCTTTCGCCTCTGTTGTGGAAGAAGGTTGCATGGGGACTCTCCGCCGGTCGGGTGCAGTCCGTAGCAGTGCGGTTGCTTGTGCAGCGGGAACGTGCCCGTAGGGCTTTCCGTAGCGGCAGCTACTGGGACCTAAAGGCCAAACTTGATAAGGGTGGTGGTCAATTTGAGGCAAAGCTCACCAGTCTGGACGGCCAGAAGATTGCTACCGGCAGTGATTTCGATGAAGCGACAGGCGCTTTAAAGGCTGGCAGAAATGTTCGACTGCTTGGCGAATCAGATGCGCTCACTCTTTCCGAGTCCGTGCGCAGCAGTCAGTGGCGGGTTGAGGCGGTGGAAGAGAAGCCAACGGTACGTAAACCGGTGCCTCCTTTCACGACAAGCACTTTGCAGCAGGAGGCAAATCGCAAGTTGCGGTTTTCGGCCAGGGAAACGATGCGGTGTGCCCAGGGGCTTTATGAGCGTGGCTTCATCACCTATATGCGAACTGACTCTGTGCATCTATCCGAGCAGGCTATTCAGGCTGCTCGGAGCTGCGTGGGGTCACGCTATGGCGATGATTATCTGAGCAAAACTCCACGTCAGTTCAGCACTAAGTCACGCAATGCCCAGGAGGCTCACGAAGCGATACGACCAGCGGGTGAAAGCTTCCGTTCCCCAAGTGAATCTGGACTTGAAGGGCGCGACATGGCCCTATATGAGTTGATTTGGAAGCGAACAGTGGCCAGCCAGATGGCCGAGGCTCGACTCACCATGCTGGCAGTTGATCTTCGTGTGGCTGATGCCAAATTTCGGGCCACGGGAAAGCGCATTGATTTCCCAGGTTTTTTTCGCGCTTACGTGGAGGGCAGTGATGATCCTGACGCTGCCTTGGAAGGCCAGGAAGTTTTGCTGCCTGACTTAGCGGTTGACGATTCGCCCACGCTGCAGGATGTGGAGGCCCTCGGTCACCAGACTCAGCCGCCGGCTCGCTATAGCGAGGCTTCACTGGTGAAGATGCTGGAGAAGGAGGGCATTGGCAGGCCTTCCACCTACGCCAGCATCATCGGCACCATCGTTGATCGGGGTTATGCAGCATTGCAACACAACTCCCTTACTCCCAGTTTCACTGCTTTTGCTGTAACCGCTCTTCTAGAGGAGCATTTCCCCGATCTTGTCGATACCAGCTTTACGGCTCGGATGGAATTCACGCTTGATGAGATTTCCACGGGCAAGGTGCAGTGGTTGCCTTATCTCGAAGGGTTCTACAAGGGCGAAAAGGGCCTTGAGAGTCAGGTTCATCAGCGTGAAGGTGACATCGACTCCAGTGTGTCTCGCACTGTGGATCTGGAGGGATTGCCCTGTGTGGTGCGCATCGGTCGTTTTGGGGCCTATTTGGAAGCCAAACGAGTGGGTGATGACGGCGAGGAGGAATCGCTTAAGGCCACCCTCCCTCAAGAGATCACCCCTGCTGATCTTGATGCAGAGAAAGCCGAGCTGATTCTCAAGCAGAAAGCTGATGGCCCGGAATCGATTGGGGAAGACCCGGAAACCGGTGATCAGGTTTACCTCCTTTTTGGTCAGTACGGGCCATATGTGCAACGAGGCCAGGTGGGTGAGGACAACCCCAAGCCGAAGCGGGCATCCTTGCCCAAAGGCAAGAAGCCTGATGAGCTCAGCCTTGATGAGGCACTGGGCTTACTGCGTCTGCCGCGCTTACTGGGAGAGCATCCCGATGGTGGACGAATTCAGGCGGGTTTGGGTCGCTTCGGACCCTATGTGGTCTGGGATAAGAGCAAGGGAGAGAAGGACTATCGCTCCCTTAAGGGGGAGGATGACGTGCTGGCGGTGGGGCTGAGCCGTGCACTAGAGCTTTTGGCGATGCCCAAGCGGGGTAGGGGCGGCCGGACTGCGTTGAAAGACCTTGGCATCCCGGAGGGAAGTGAGGAGACGGTGCAGGTTTTTGACGGTCCCTATGGCTTGTATGTCAAGCAGGGCAAGGTGAATGCCTCGTTACCTGAAGGGAAGGGCGTCGACGACATTTCTCTTGATGTAGCAGTGGAGCTATTGGCTGCCAAGGCTTTAAGTAAGAAGACAAGTCGACGCAAAAAGAGCACTTCAACAACCAGCAAAAAAACCGCCGCAAGCAAACCAAAAACTCGTAAACCTCCTGCTACTACAAAGACAGGTCGGTTGCGAGCCAGTGCTGTTCGGGTCATCAAGCCTGGTGAGGTTTGATGCTCAAGGTGAGTGCAAGGGGCTTACTTGCTGATGGGTTAAGCCTGTGTGTTCCGCTGCTTATGTTGATGTTGCAGTCCTGCGCCAATACGCCGTTTGGTCAGGAACTTGCGAACAGTTTTGATGCTCCCACGCAGGAGCCTGTGCCTGTCGCACCTGTTTCCAGTGATTCAGAACCCACGAACTCTGCATCTGACCCAAGAGCTCCTGATCAGGACGTGAGCAACCCGGAAGCTGTTAATCCTCAGACATCGAGACAGGTTGAGCAGAAGCCAGAGTTGGCTAGTAACCCTGTTACCCCGCAGCCTTATCGCATCACCATCAAGTTGTCCGCTGCCGATCCTTCGGCGCCCGCAGAAGCCGTCACTCAGGCATTACGAATGGCTGGAGTGACTTTTGAGGTGGAGACAATTGAACGGGTCAAGGATCAGTCTTTGATCAGAGTGCCGCCTTCTGGTATGGGAGCGCAGCCTTGATCTGGTTTGGTGGCTTGCGCAAGGGTTCGAGATCTTCTCAACCCATAAGCCGTCGCCAGGCCCTGAGAATGATGGAGACTTCTTACCTTGCGGCTGCTTCAGCTCTGATCTGGGTGGCGCTGTATTACCTCCCTGTTGGTGGAGCCCTATTTCGGCTGGCGTTGCCGTTGCCTTTGGCCCTGTTGCATGTGCGTTGCGGTTCTAAGGCAGGGCTAGAGGGTGTTGCCCTGGCGGTGCTTTTGTTGATTGCCTTGATGGGGCCTGTTCGTGGTCCCTTGGTGCTGTTCCCTTATGGCCTTCTAGCGTTCTGGCTTGGCTGGAGTTGGCATCGTGGGCTGAGCTGGTGGGTGAGTTGGGGGTGTGGAGTTGTGATTGGAACAGCGGGTTTTCTTGTAAGGGTTGTGGTGCTGTCGCTTTTGGTGGGTGAGAATCTTTGGGTGGTGATCACCCGAGCAGGATCAGGTCTGCTTGATCGATTGGTGGACCTGCTCAATCTGCCTCTGGCCCCAGATCTCAATCATGTGCAGCTGATGGCCTTTGCTTTGGTGGTTTTTCAAGAGTTGGTCTACGTGCTTGTTCTTCATGCGCTGGCCTTCTGGATTTTTCCTCGGCTGCAGGGACCAATTCCCGAGCCCCCCAGACTTCTGCATGGCCTCGTTGCCCTGGATCCCCTCTGATTTCAAGCCGGGTTCGCCTCCTAGAGGTCTACCTTTAGCTTGTAAAGCCTTTGGTGCAGGTGCATCTCCAGCCGCGCAGGAGAGATGGTTAAGGGCCTGGCGGGATGGGGGCCTGGGGTTTTCTTTGCTGTTGGTTTTGGCTGGCACGCGTACCGCCGAGGTGGAAGGCATTTCGGCGGCAGGTGCTACCTCAGCAGCCCGTCGCTACACAGCTGTGGCAGATGCGGAACTGCTGCTTAAGGGCCCTGATAGGCCAAGGCTGTGCTCGCTTCCACCTCTTCCTGCAGGGATCTCACCGGCCCTGATTAGTTATGTTGCCGCTCGTTGGATTGGCGTAGACCCATTGGTGGCGGCGGTGGGCTTAACCCTGTCGCCACCATTCCCCCATCTGCGCCTGGAGGCGTCGGGAATGGGTCCGGCTGCTTGTTTGAGTACTGGGGAGGCCATGGGTCTGTCGCGTGTGCATGCTCTCTGGCAGCGTGGCTTTTGCCTTGGGCGAGGTCTTCGTCGTCCTTTGGTATTGGCCGAATGTGTCCCTGGAGGAACGACCACGGCTCAGGCTGTACTCACCGGGCTTGGCTTGCAGGTTGCTGATCTGATCAGTGGTAGTGCTCGTGAGGCACCGATGGTCTTGAAACAGGAGTTGGTTGATCGTGGATTGAGTAAAGCGGCCTTGGGGTTTAACCCTCCACCTCAGCGAGTGATTGCGGCCTTAGGTGATCCTTTTCAGCCCGTAGCGGTTGGGCTGCTACTTGGTGCAAGAGAGGCTGGTCAGCCTGTCATGCTTGGCGGTGGCAGTCAGATGGTGGCCGTGCTGGCTCTGGCCTTGGCAGCTACGGAACCATCCCATCGCCAGGAGATGGTTGATGGGATTGTGCTGGGTACTACGTCTTGGCTGGCAGAGGAGGCTAAGCGTTCAGATGGCAGGCCAGGTGCACTTGAGTGTCTGATCGATTGCGTAGGGGGGTTTTTCGGTGTTCGCCTTTTGGGCCTGGCCACAGGGCTGCGTTTCCATAACAGTCAGCATCGGGCTCTTCAGGATTATGAGCTTGGATATGTCAAAGAAGGTGTTGGTGCTGGAGCCCTGGCGCTATTGGCTCAGCTTCAAGGGGCTTCTTGTGAGCAGCTGTTGGAGGCGTGTGATCTAGCTATGAACCAATTGTTGGGGACGTCTTGCTCATGAGATTTTCTCCGCCCCGTAGGGTCTGATCGATGAGTGGCGCCATGCTTGAACAAAGGCAGCTTGGACGAAGAGAGCTGCTAAAACTGGGCTTGATGGCTGGGCTGATGGGCTTAGCGAGCTGTGGACGTGCCTCAGCAGCCCCTTTGTTGAGAGCAACTCCGGAAACGTTGCCAAAGAAATGGCGACGCAGTTTGCCCGTGCCTTGGAGCTATCACCCGATTGAAGTTGATGCAGGTAGAAACCCTTTCATCGCCGCACTCGAGCAGGGCAATGACCTGTTGGCTCTTGGTGATGGTTGGCTGACGAGCTTGCCCGCAAAAACCTTGCAGCGGATCGAAGCGCCTGGGCTTCAAGACCGGCTCGATGGTCAGGCGAGGGCCTTTGAAGCCAGCCTGGGACCAGCCCTTCAGTCTCGAGTTCTGCCTGTTGGGGTCAGCCCCTGGGTGTTGCTCTTTCGTCAGGGTGATCCTTGGGCATTACAGGCAAGGTCTGGCTGGCATGTTTTGTTAGACCCGGCTCTTAAGGGGCGGGTGGTGTTACCCCAGAGCCCCCGTCTTGTGATGTCTCTGGCTGAGAGGATGCAGGTTGCTCATGGATTGCGGCAGCTGCGTGCTCAGGCCTACACCTTTGATGATCGGCAGGGTCTCAACTGGTTAATTCAAGGGAAAGCTCGGGTCGCGGTATTGCCGCTACAGCGCTGCTTGCCGAGCTTGCGTCGTGACCCAAGGCTCAGCGTGGTACTCCCCAACAGTGGAGCCCCATTGAACTGGACTGTTCTTGTCCGGTCTGCCTTGACTCGGGAGCCATTGCCACAGCAATGGGTCGAGCAGTCTTGGCAGGAGCCTCTGCTGGGACAATTGCTTGCCGGTGGTTGGATCCCTCCGTTGCCACGTGCAGAGTTGCGTCTTGCCTTAAGAGCAATTCCTAAGGCCTATCGCTCCATTGTGTTGCCATCCAAGGAGGTCTGGTCGCGTTGTTGGTCCTTACCAGTGCTTACAGCTGTTCAGCAGATTGAGCTGGATCAGCGTTGGCGCCAATCAACCCCATAGCCTGCGCCTGGGAGCTGCCGCTAGGCGTTGGTGTGTGTCAGCGAGGAGATCCGGGATCGGCAGGTGTTGGGGGCAGCGGGGTAGGCATTCGCCACAGCGCTCGCAGGCGCTGCCATCAATACCTTCCCACCAGTGTCCTGCTCGTCCGATCAGGTTGTAACGCTCTTCTGTAAAAGCTTGAAGGTTATGGCCTACGGCCAGATTTCGTAGTCGTAGTAGATCTGGTATGGGTACAGAATTTGGGCAGGGCAGGCAGGCTTTGCACTGGCCGCATCGGTTTTCACCTAGGCGGCGCTCACCTTGTTGGCGAAGTTGGTTGAGAGCTCTTTGCTCGCGTTGATTGAGTGCCCCACCGGCATTGGCCAACTGCGCAGCAAGGGTCAGGTCCTCTGGCTGAGCAGCACCAAGGCTGAGGGTGCTGATCTTTGCAGCCAGCAGGAAGCGATAGGCAAGTTGGAGAGGCGAGAGTGGGCTGCAGTCCTCAACCAGGGTTGGGCTTGGGTCTTGAAGCCGTCCTCCTTTATCAGCAGGGGAGATTGCCATCACACCCATGCCTGATGCAAGGGCCTCCTGTGCCAGAGGAATACGTTCGGGATCTAGTAGGTGCAGATGCAGACTGCAGAATTGAAAACGACCGCTTGCTAAGGCTTCCTTGATGAGGGGAAATGAGCCATGGCTAGTGAATCCCACTTGAACAACAAGACCCTCTTCCTCAGCCCAACGCAGTAGCGCTGCGCCGTCTCCCCTTAGGGCCCACTCCAGGTGCTCAGGGCGATTGAGGCCATGAACAGCAAGGTTTTCAAGCTTGGGTCGTCCAAGTCGCTCCAAAACCTTGTGCAATTCGCACTGCCCTTCTTTCAGGCTTAGCCCGGGCAGAAGTTTGCTGGTGATGACCCAGCCTCCAGAAGGTTCAGCTTGGTTTTGTTGCAGCTGTCGCAGAGCAGTGCCAAGAAAACTTTCTGCCGGGCCATAGGCCGGGGAGGTTTCGATGTGGTTAATGCCAGCGGCCTGGGCAGCTTTAACAACCCCATACATTTGCTCGGCTGAGCCGATTGCCCTCATCGTCCCAAGGGTGAACAGGCTCACTGCCGGTCCCCGACCAAAGGGGCGTCGTATTGGCATCATTCCTGATGGTCGGGATCGGGATCTGGAGAATTGAAGGGTTCGTCTGTTTCACTTTCACGGGTTTGGAGGTGACGGACCAGAGCCGCAGGACTTACTTCATCAAGGAAGCGACGGAATTCGTTCTGATCTTCTGCGTCAGCCTCGGCATCTACAGGAATTGAGGCTTCTGCTACGACCTCCTCGAGCATCCAGATGCTGCTTTTGGTGCGGACTGCAAGGGCGATGGCATCACTAGGACGAGCATCAATTTCAAGCAGCAGTGTTGATTCCTCAGGAGTCTTCTCTTCTTCCGGTTCTTCCTCTGATGCCTTAAGACGAAGTTTGAGTACAGCCTGGAATGTGTTGTCTTCAATCGCGTGGATGATGACCCTCTCAAGTTGAAGATTTCCTGCTTTGAGCAGGGCCACCATGAGGTCGTGGCTCAGTGGTCTTGGTATAGGTGAGTCCTGAATTCCGGCCATGATGTTGTGCGCCTGGGCTTGATCGATCCAGATCGGCACCTGTCTTCGTCCGGATGGATCCCTGAGCAGCACGATTGGGCTGCGACTGGACGCGTCGAGTGCGAGACCGGCAACGCTCATCTCGACCACTGACCCCCCATCTCCCTTTTGTCCGATTATGGCCAGTGATGTTGCCACATACGGCCTGCCATGTTTACGGGGCTAGTTCAGGCGGTGGGACGGGTGCAGCGTCGAGCGTCGGGCTTGTTGGTGCAAGGCTGTTCCCCATTAGCACCTCTGGCAGAGGGAGACAGTGTTGCTGTTGATGGGGTCTGCCTGACGGTGGCTGAATTGATTGCGGATGGTTTTCGTGCTGATGTCAGTGAGGAGACGCTTTGTCGAACCAGCCTTGGGGCCAAGGCGGATCGCGGTGGGGTTGTGAACCTTGAACCAGCCCTTCGCCTCTGCGACCGTCTCGGAGGCCATCTGGTCAGTGGCCATGTTGATGGATCTGGAGAGGTGGTGGCTCTGGATGCTCGCTCAACGTCCTGGTATCTGGAGGTCTGCTGGCAAGATCCTGCCTTTGGACGCTATGTCTGCGAAAAAGCCAGCATTGCTTTAGATGGCATCAGTCTCACTGTTGCGGGATGCGTTGAAGACGGCAGTCGGTTCTGGATAGCGGTGATAGCTCATACCTGGACGAGCACGTCTTTACAACAGTTGGAGGTTGGAGCTGTGGTGAATCTGGAGGCCGATCTGTTGGCCAAATACACCGAGCGTCTTTTGGCAGGGGAGCCTCATTTACCAATGGCAAGCAACCGGAACACTCAAGAGATTTCAACGGAGTGGCTTGCCAGCCATGGGTGGAGCTGAGTCGCTAAGTCTTTTGCACAGGCATCTTACAAAGCATGGCCGGATCAGGAGACCCTCAATAGCGTTCAGATGCTGTTCATTTTGAACATTTCATGACCGTTGATGAACGTCAGGATTCTTTGGTCACTTTCAAGGCCTTTGCGATTGCTGAAGGCATTGTGTTGATCGTGCTTGGTGTGTTGGCTTTGATCTTTCCGGTGGTCGCTGCAAGTTGGACGACCGGGTTGATTGCTGTGTTGTTTCTGGTGGGCGGCATCGTTGGCTGGATTAGCAACCTTGCTCGCTCTTCCCGAATGGCTCGTTGGGTTTGTTTTTGGCGTCTAGTGGTATCAACACTGTTCTTGGTAGCAGGCGCATCGATGATCTCCAATATGAAGAACCCTGCTGAAGCAGCTGTTCAGGTGGCGACATTTGCCTTGGCGATTGGCATCGTGTTTTTGGTAGAGGGTGTCGTGGCTTTCTGTACTGGACTGGCGCACGCAAAACGCGCAGGGTCTGGCTGGGCAATTGCCAATGGGGTGATCACTTTTATTCTTGGCTTGTTGATTGTGACAATGAAGTTTTGGCAGCTGTCGTGGGTACTCGGAGTATTGGTGGGAATCAGCTTTCTGTTTAGTGGCATTGACTTGATTGCCTTTAGCTCAACCATGCACGACGACAACCAGCCCCCTGCACTCACCTGAAATGGCTAAAAAAGATCTATTCAGTCGTGCCAATTGCTAATTTTCGGGTGTCTCTAAGGCGATGTTGATGATGGAGAGACCAAAGCATTAAGGAGGGGGCGAATTACTTCTTGTCACCCTCATTCTCTAGTGGTAGCAACCAGATAGCACCTGATTCTCGGTGGATTTCGATTCGGAACTCTTGGCCAGGTTCTAGGCCGAGTCTGCGTGTATAGGCGTGCCCAATAAGCAGGTTGCCATTTCCGTGGACCCGAGTGCGAAACTCGGCCTGACGACCGCGGGAAGCCGCTGGCCCTCCACTGCTGGAGGGAAGCTTGTAACCCTTGGCTTCCACGAGAGCTCGATAGAAACTCTTGCGCAAGACACGTCCACTTGGCCCCACGTATCCGCAGCCACGAGCAATCTCATCCTCAGGACGGTTGCTGAGTGACCTGGCCTTGTCTAGAAGTTCTTTTCCGACGAGCATTTCGCCAGGTTTATTCGTGTTGATTCTGACGAATTCTTCCGACCGTGGCAAGTTATTGCTCGAACTTCTCTTGATTGAGATGTAGGGCCTTGGCTTTAGAGAAGGTAGAAGATGATGAATAAGATCACCCAGATGCCGTCTACGAAGTGCCAATAGAGCTCAGCTGCTTCGAGGGGAAAATGGTTTTCACTGGTAACACGACCGCCTGGTGAACGCGCCTGCCACCACACGATCAATATCATGATCGTCCCTAGGGTGACGTGTAGCCCGTGAAAGCCTGTAACGGCATAGAAGGTGCTGGCGTAAAGGTTGTCTGTGAGGCCAAATGGCAGTGTGAAGTACTCGACCATTTGGCTGGCTAGAAAGGCCAGCCCAAGGCCAGCAGTGATGAACAGCCAACGTTGACACTGGCCTGATTGGTTGCGCTTCAGAGCTTGTCCAGCTCGATGGAAAGTGGCGCTGCTCACGAGGAGTAACACCGTATTCAAGGTGGGGAGGGGCAGCTCTAATTCATAAACCGCATCAGGCAGCAGGGGATTGACAGCCCGAAATGTGAGATAGGCGACAAAAAAGCCCGCGAAGGTCATGCCATCAGCCACTAGGAAGGTGGCTAGGCCGAACATGCGGTGATCAGCATGTTCCTCGCCAAGCTCAGCATGTTCATCTGCTAGATCAGGCTGCTCCTCATAGTCATGGTCGATCGTTGGAAGGGATGTCATTGGCTTTTGCTCCCTAGATCACTATCAAGATTGCTGGTTTTTTCTGGGTTGAGCTTCTCCTCAGGTATGCCATAGCCATAGGGCTCTGTTACCAGAGGGGCTTTGCCGCTCCAGTTTTCCACTGGTGGTGGGGAACTGGTGAGCCATTCAGGAGTAAGCGCCCTCCAGGGGTTGTCTCCGGCAATGGGGCCGCTCAATGCACTCTGCACGACGTTCCAGAGAAAGGGCAGCGTGCTGATGGCCATCAGCAAGGCCCCAACACTGCTGATTTGATTGATTACGGTGAATTGCGGGTCGTATTCCGCTACACGGCGGGGCATGCCGTTCAGGCCTAGCCAATGCTGTGGGGCAAAGCAGAGATTGAAGCCGATGAAAGTGATTAAAAAATGAAACCGCCCCAGAGACTCATTGAGCATGCGCCCTGTGAATTTTGGATACCAGTGATAAATAGAGGCAAAGATCACAAACACCGAACCTCCATAGACGATGTAGTGAAAATGGGCAACAACAAAGTAGGTATCATGCACGTGAATGTCGAAGGGAACTTGTGCAAGTGCTACGCCAGTAATGCCGCCAAGCACAAAGTTGACAATGAAGCCACAGGAGAAAAGCACAGCACTGTTTAGAGAGATGCGCCCTCCCCAGAGTGTTGCCAGCCAGTTGAAGAACTTAATTCCTGTTGGTACGGCAATGAAGGATGTGGCAATGGTGAAAAAGAGGCGCATCCAAGGAGGTGTTCCACTGGTGAACATGTGATGTGCCCAAACCACGAGGCCAAGGATCACGATGGTCATGATTGAATACACCATTGAGGTGTAGCCAAAAAGTGGTTTGCGGCAGTGAACAGGAAGGATTTCGCTGACCAATCCGAAGGCTGGCAGCACCATGATGTATACAGCTGGGTGGGAATAAAACCAGAAAAGATGTTGGTAGACGACTGCGTTTCCTCCCAGGCTGGGGTTGAAGAATCCTGTATGGGCAACGATGTCGAAACTTAAAAGAACCAGTGTTCCAGCCAGTACTGGCGTGGAGAGCACCACCAGGATGCTTGTGCCGAGCATCGCCCAGCAGTACATGGGTAGTTGCATCAGCTTGAGCCCGGGCTGCCGCAGCTTGAGGATGGTGGCGATGAAGTTGATGCCACCAAAGATTGAGCTACCGCCAAGCAAGAGAACACTGAGAATCCATAAGATCTGTCCTGCGGCGGGGGTGGTGATACTCAGCGGTGGATAGGCCGTCCAGCCGGATTGAGCAGCACCGGTAATGAAGTAGCTACTGATCAGCAACAGGCCAGCTGGAGGGATCATCCAGAAGGCCACGGCATTGAGTCGAGGGAAGGCCATATCACGGGCTCCCACGTAAAACGGAATGAGATAGTTGCCGAAGGCACCGTTCACGACTGGCACGATCCACAGGAAGATCATCACCGTGCCGTGCAGCGTTAGCACCTGGTTGTAGACATCCCTGGCCATGAAGTCGGCGATGGGGCTGGCGAGTTCGATGCGGATGGCGCCACCAAGCACTCCACCGATTAGGTAGAAGATGAATCCGCAAACCAAGTACTGCAGACCGATGACCTTGTGGTCAAGGCTGAAGCTGAAGTAACGCAACCAGCCAGTTGGTTGAAGACCATCTGATTGCTTTTTGCTAGGAGGAGAGATAGCAACCGTCATGCTTCTGAAACCGTTGTTTTGGCGTTGTTGCTGAACCAGGTGTCGTAGTCACCGGGCGCTTCGACAATCACTTTCGTATGCATGTTCCCGTGGTATGGACCGCAGAGTTCGGCGCAGATGATTGGATAGCGACCTGGCTTGGTTGCTGTGAAGTTCAAGAGAGTGGGCTGACCAGGGATGATGTCTTGCTTGATGCGGAATTCGGGAACCCAGAAGGCATGGATGACATCCTTGGATTCCATGCGCAGTGTCACAGGTTGGCCTAGAGGCACGTGCAACTCGCCTGAAATGATGTCGCCTTGGGGATAGTGGAACAGGAAGGCATACTGCATTGCGGTGACTTCCACCGCTAATGCGGCCAGGCTGTTTTCAGCACTGGAGGCATCGGCGACAGAACCGATCCCTCCCCAGATTTGTTCCTTCATGTCCATCATCTGATGGTCATGGGCGTCATGGGCTAATGGAACCATTCCGCCCATGCGGTCGTAGATGTCGAAGCTGTAAAGACCAACAAACAGCACGACCACAGCAGGTACAGCTGTCCAAAAGATTTCAAGAGGGAGATTGCCTTCGATGGCGAGGCCGTCTTCCAATTGACCAGGACGTCTGCGGAACTTAATCAGGCTGAATACAACCAACCCGACAATGCCGAGAAAAAGGATTGCTCCGATGCTGAAAAGGACTCGGAAGAGTTCGTCGTATACGGGTGCATTCGCACTTGCATCAACAGGGAGCAGATTGACGTTTTGGCCAATCCATAGGCCTCCAAGTACAAGGGCAATGACCAACGCCAGCGTCAGGATGGCAAAGGGAGTCCGCACAGAATCTATTTGGATCTTTTAAGGCTATGGAGATCGCTCCAAAGCAACATGCAGTGATTATTAAGTCGTCGCAAATTTTGCAAGAAATCCTTATTTTGCAAGGTGTCTGATGAGGTTAGGTTTTTTTGCCTGAGCGCTTCTGTCAGGGATGGGTGATTTGGCGACCAGTGGTGATGTTGCAGTCGTCTAGACAAGGTGAATCTAATGATTCAATCTCTACATTCTCAGAGATAACAAGCCTGACCTTTGCGATTAAAGCCTCTCCATCGATTTACAGCCTTTCATTCTAGCATAGTAGCATGATGTCGTCTCTGCCTCGGGTCCGCTGGCGTCTTGCGCAGTTGGCTGTTCATCTTGTCGTTGCCCTGATTGCGCTGGTTGTGATCGGAGGCGCAACGCGTGTGATGGAGGCAGGGTTGGCTTGTCCGGATTGGCCTCTCTGTTATGGCTCTCTTCTGCCTGGGCGTCAGATGAATGTCCAGGTTTTTCTTGAGTGGTTTCATCGCCTTGATGCCTTTGTGGTGGGCCTTGCCCTGTTAGCGCAATTAGGGGCTGCTTTTTTTTGGCGTTCTCAGTTGCCCGCTTGGCTTCCCTGGGTCTGCGGCGGCCTGGTGGTTTTAGTTTTAGTCCAGGGAGCTCTTGGAGCCCTGACTGTCTTGCAGCTTTTGCCTTCTGGTGTGGTGACGGCGCATCTGGCATTTGCGCTCACACTTGTGGCGGCGGTGAGTGCTCTAGCTCAGGGCTTGTTGTCCTTTTCTGTTGAGTCACCGCCTTTGTGGTGGCGCCTGATGGGTGGAGCTTCCTTGTTGGCAGTGATAGGTCAGTGTCTTCTTGGTGGTCGTATGGCCACGGCCTGGGCGGCCCAGCGTTGCCTGAATGGCGGACAGGCCTGTCAATGGCTGGATTGGCACCGTATTTCTGCCATACCCGTTGCAGCATGCGTAGTGATCTTTGTTGGCACTGCTCTCTTGGTCGGTGGCTGGCCTCGACGCCAGTGGCCTTTTTTGATATCTGCTTTAGGACTTGTTGTGACCCAGGTAGGCCTTGGATTTCTTACCTTGCAGCTTGGACTATCCCAGCCTGCAGTGACGGTTTGCCATCAGCTAGTTGCAACTCTGCTTGTGGCCTTGCTTGCCGCCCTTACCTTCCGTAATCCGGAAGGATCACCTTTGGCGGTGTCTGCCGTTGGTGATGCATCCTCGATAGACCATTGTCATGGTTAGTTCAACGCCAGAGATGCTCCAGGGGGGGCTGACCCGTGAGCAGATCGTGCCTTCTCGCAAGCGGATCAAGCTGCCAGCTTGGTTGGAGATTGCCAAACCACGCTTAATTCCACTGCTTTTGGCCACAACCCTTGGTGGGATGGCGCTATCCGAAGGTTGGCCCTTACCTTCTCTCAGGCTGGCCTGCACCCTAGGAGGAGGGGCTCTGGCTGCTGCTGCTGCTGGTGTTCTCAACTGCATTTGGGAACAGGATCTTGATGGGCGCATGCAACGCACAAGTGGTAGGGCTTTGCCTTCAGGACGCTTGTCTCCAACTGCGGCGTTCATCGGTGCCATCTCTTGCACCTTGGCGGCAGCGGCTCTGTTGGTGAGTGGTGTGAACTGCCTTGCGGCTGGCCTGTCTTTGCTTGGTCTGTGCAGTTACGTGCTGCTTTACACGGCAATCTTGAAGCCCCGCACTCCCCAAAACATTGTCATTGGAGGGGTTGCCGGAGCGATCCCCCCTCTCGTGGGTGCGGCTGCGGCCAGCGGGCATGTGGGCCTTAGTGGATGGTGGTTGTTTGCCCTGGTCATGCTTTGGACCCCAGCGCATTTTTGGGCACTGGCCCTGTTGCTGCGAGACGACTACAGAGCTGTTGGGATACCCATGCTTCCTGTTGTTAAGGGCCCTGTGGTCACCGTCAGAGCCATTTCTCGTTATGGCTGGGCCACGGTTCTACTCAGCGGTTTTGGTGTCTGGGCCTTGCCGGAGGGGGGCTTGCTCTACGGACTTTTGTTGATCCCTTTCAATGCTCGTCTGCTGCAAATGGTTCATCAGCTAGGTGCTGCTCCGGAGAATGTTGATCGAGCTAAGGGGCTCTTCCGTTGGTCGATCTTCTATATGTTTGGTATCTGCCTTCTTCTGGTGGTTAGTCGTTTGCCTATGGCGGCTAATTTTGATCTTCAGGCCTGGTCTTTGCTTCAGCAGATGGCGAGCAGCGGGCAGTTCATCTAAACAGAAGTCACTAGAGACCCCCTGGAGGGTCTGGTAGCTCTATAGAGCTGCCTAGATTTTTAAGACTTGTACGACGTTCCCTCTTGATGCCGATGATTGAACTGAAGCAGCTTGAGAAGTCCTATGGAACGGTTCAAGCCCTAAAAGGTCTCAGCCTCAAGGTGCCTCGGGGATGTCTTTATGGTTTGCTTGGACCAAATGGTGCAGGCAAAACAACCACCCTCAGGATTCTTTGCACCCTTCTGGCTCCTGATTCAGGCACGGTCAGCGTGGCTGGCCTCAATGCTTTAAGTGATCCTCGTGCTGTCCGGCTCGAATTGGGCTATGTGGCACAAGAGGTTGCTATCGACAAGATCCTCACAGGTCGGGAGTTGTTGCAGTTGCAGGGGGATTTGTATCACTTGCGATCTAGCGATAGGGATGGACGCATTGCTGAATTGATTGATTGCCTTGGCATGCAGGATTGGATTGATCGACGTTGCGGCACCTATTCGGGCGGGATGCGTCGCCGGATAGACCTGGCCTCAGGTTTGTTGCATCAACCACAGTTGCTGGTGTTGGATGAGCCCACCGTTGGTTTGGACATCGAGAGTCGTTCAGCGATTTGGCAATTGTTGCGTGAGTTGAGGGCTCAAGGCACCACCGTGCTCCTTAGTAGTCATTACCTTGAGGAGGTTGAGGCCCTTGCTGATCGGATGGCGATCATTGATGACGGGCGAGTGATCGCAGAGGGAACTCCTGATCAGCTCAAGCAGCAACTTGGAGGTGATCGGGTGACTCTGCGTGTGAAGGAATTCAGCGATGATCGTGAGGCCGAGCAGGTCAGGCAGCTTCTCCAAGGTGTGGATGGTGTGCGCCAGGTGGTGGTCAATCGGGTACAGGGTTTTTCCCTCAATCTTGTTGTAGAGAATGAAGCGGTTGTGCCTCGTTTGCGAGAGCAACTTGATGGTGCTCAGCTGCCTGTCTTTGCCCTCGCTCATAGTCGCCCGAGCTTGGATGATGTTTATTTGCAGGCCACTGGCCGAACCCTGATGGACGCTGAGTTAGCTGTAGCTGGTCAACGAGACTCAAAGCTGGAGCGTAAAAAAGCGATGCGTTGATCCCTTTCGTTCGTTTTATTGAGTTGGATCTGCCTTAATCCACCCTTTTCTCATTCGTTCTGTTGACAGTCACTCCATGACTAGCCCTGTTGCCGCTGTTACTACCCGTGCTGCAGAGCAGGGGCCATTGGTTGATCTTATGCAGGAAACTTTGGCCCTCACGCGCAGACTTTTCTTGCAGCTGTTGCGACGCCCGTCGACCTTGATTGCTGGCATCCTTCAGCCCTTGATCTGGTTGGTGTTGTTTGGTGCTTTGTTCTCTAATGCTCCGGAGGGTTTGTTGCCAGGAGGCATGAGCTACGGGAGGTTCTTAGGGGCTGGTGTGATTGTGTTCACAGCGTTCAGTGGTGCACTCAATGCTGGATTGCCAGTGATGTTTGATCGTGAATTTGGTTTTTTAAACCGTCTTCTGGTGGCTCCGCTGCGCAGTCGCAGCTCGATCGTGCTTGCTTCTGTGATCTACATCACATCTCTAAGTCTTCTGCAGAGCCTGGCGATCATGGCAACGGCTGCCTTACTGGGTTACGGCTGGCCAGGTGTTTCGGGACTGGTCTTGGTGTTGTTCACCTTGTTGTTGCTGGTTTTTGCGTTCACTGCCTTGAGCCTTGGACTGGCTTTTGCTCTGCCAGGTCACATTGAATTGATTGCGGTGATCTTTGTGGCCAATTTGCCTTTGTTGTTTGCGAGCACGGCTCTGGCGCCGCTGTCTTTTATGCCTGATTGGCTTGGCTGGCTTGCGGCCCTAAATCCACTTACTTTTGCGATTGAGCCCATACGAGCTGCCTATGCCGGTCCGCTTGATCTTGGTGCCGTTCTACTTGATGCTCCTTACGGGACTGTGAGTGGTTATGGATGTTTGACCGTGTTGATGGTGGTCACCGTTGGCTTGTTCCTGATGATTCGTCCTTTGTTGAACCGTAAACTCGCCTGATTTCGTGCACCACTCCACTGCTTGCCATGCCTGACGTCCAGCAGGTGTATCGCTATTGCGTCACGACATTGCTGAGCCTTTGGCAGATGCAATGGTTCTTTGAATTTCAGAACTGTTTAGAGGTTTTCGTTCAAGGGCAGGAGCCTCTGTCGGAGCAAGCCCCGACGGTCCTGAACTCGTTGTCAGTTCTACCTTCCCCTGCTTTTGCTCTAAACCATTTGCCGCATCATTGCTCGCCAATCACGAATGCAAAGCTGTCGAAGGCATTCTGAGCATGTCTTTGCCTGCTTTTGAAACTCTCAGACGGGGGTTGATTGTCTCTGTTCAGGCGCCCGAGGGTTCACCGATGCGTCATCCTCAGGTAATTGCGGCCATGGCTGAAGCCAGTCTTTGCAATGGCGCGGTTGGGGTGCGTTTGGAAAGTCCGGAACACATTGGTGCCGTTCGACGCCGTTGTCCGGATGCCTTGATTATTGGGCTTTGGAAGCGTTCCTTCCCTGATAGTGCTGTCTACATCACGCCAGGATGGGAGGAGGTTCAGGCTGTCTGGTCGGCGGGAGCAGATGTCGTGGCTCTCGATGCTACCCAGCGTCATCGGCCAGGGGGGATCACTCTTGAGCAGCTTGTGAGTCGGGTTCGGGAAGATTTGGGAGCCCCTCTGATGGCAGATGTCGATACGATCGAGAATGGTTTACGTGCAGCAGAGCTTGGTTGCAGCTTTGTGGGCACCACTCTTTATGGCTATACCGAAGTGACTGCTGTTAAGCGGCCTCCAGGTTTGTGTTTGTTGGGGCCGTTGCGGCAGCAGCTTTATTCAGATGTCAAGCTCATCTGCGAAGGCGGGCTTGATTCTCCTCAGATAGCACTAGAAGCATTGTCTTCAGGTGCAGACATGGTGGTAGTCGGTACAGCGATTACCGGTGTCGACCTGCAGGTGGAAAACTATTGCCGAACATTGGCGGCTTAACTTCCAAAGCTTTTTGGCATCAACTGAACTGTGGGACGTGCTTTGGGTCGTGACTTGTCCAGGCAGATGCAGATGCACAACGCATGAGACTTGTCCATGCGTTGTGGCGGCGTTCTTTTTCTAGCCCTAGGAAAAGCTTTGGGGCCGGACTACATCATGCCTGGCATTCCCATTCCACCCATTCCACCCATTCCACCCATTCCACCCATTCCACCCATTCCACCCATTCCACCCATTCCACCCATCGGGTCACCACCGCCATCGCCGGCGGGAGCAGGAGGCTCGGGTTTGTCTGCAATCACGAGCTCTGTGGTCACCATCATCGAAGCGATTGAGACTGCGTCCTGAAGTGCCAGGCGCACCACCTTGGTGGCATCGAGAATACCTGCTTCCAAAAGGTCTTCGTAGGTGCTGGAGATGGCGTTAAAGCCCTTGTTAAGGCGTTGCATCTCAGAGATCACTACATCACCATTCTCGCCAGCATTGATAGCAATCTGGCGTGCAGGTGCGGAGAGTGCTCGCTGCACAATTTCTACGCCGGTGCGTTGATCGCCGTTGAGCTGTTCGGCCAGTTTGCTCAGCCCTTTGCTTAATCGCAGGAGCGTGGTGCCACCACCTGCCACAATCCCCTCTTCAACTGCAGCACGGGTGGCGTTGAGCGCATCCTCAATGCGCAGCTTGCGGTTTTTGAGTTCCGTTTCGGTAGGGGCCCCAACCTTGATGACGGCTACACCACCGGCCAGCTTGGCAATGCGTTCATTGAGTTTCTCGCGGTCGTATTCGGAGTCAGTTTCATCTAATTCTCTTTTGATAGAGGCCACGCGGGCATTCACGGCATCGCGGTTCTCATCCTTGGCGACAATAGTTGTGTTGTCTTTGCTGATTGTGATTCGTCGGACCTGCCCTAGATCGTCTTGGCTGACTTTCTCAAGGGTCATGGCGCGGTCTTCACTAATGACAGTTCCACCAGTTAGAACTGCGATGTCGGCCAGGGCAGCTTTGCGGCGATCTCCGAAGGATGGTGCACGAACAGCTGCTACCTGCAAGACACCTCGGTTTTTGTTGACGACCAGGGTGGCAAGGGCCTCACCCTCTACCTCCTCAGCAATGATGACGAGAGGGGAGCCACTTTTCTGCAGGCTTTCCAGGATGGGCACAAGATCGGAAACTGAACTGATCTTGCGGTCTGTGAGCAACAGCAGGGCATTCTCAAATTCGCAGATCTGACGGTCTGCATCGGTAACAAAATAAGGGGAGCTGTAACCGCGGTCGAAGGCCATGCCTTCAGTGACTTCTAGTTCGGTGGCGAGAGATTTGGATTCCTCAACGGTGATCACACCATCGGCGCTTACTTTGTCCATGGCTTCAGACACCATCCTGCCCACTTCCTGGTCTCCCCCTGAGCTGACAGTGGCGACCTGATGGATGGCATTACCTCCAACAGCTTGACTGAGCTGGGCAAGCTCTTTTACCAATTGGGCCACGGCCTTTTCCATGCCACGACGCAGTTCGATTGGACTTGCGCCAGCGGCCACATTGCGTAAGCCTTCATGCACCATCGCTTGGGCAAGCACGGTGGCGGTAGTGGTGCCATCCCCTGCCTTGTCTTTTGTCTTGGATGCGACCTGTTGAATCAGCTTGGCACCAAGGTTTTCAAATGGATCGTCAAGTTCGATCTCTTTGGCGATGGTGACTCCGTCATTAACGATGTCTGGGGCGCCAAATTTTTTCTCAAGCACCACGTTGCGGCCACGGGGGCCGATGGTGACGCGCACGGCATCGGCTAGGGAATTGACACCGCGCTCAAGAGCACTGCGGGAGTCATCCGAAAAACTGAGGAGTTTGGCCATGGTCTGCTGGTACCCGTCCGTCAATGTCCCATAGGACGTTCACCGCGGGCGAGGGGGCATAAGTGGGGAAAGCCGAATCCTTGTTGTTATGGGTGTGCTTGCAGGGGATTGGCTGGGTATGGTCCAGCTATGAATGACACTGGGGCGCTGTTTTTCGTGATCATGGCCGGCCTGGCCGGAATCATGGCTATGGTGTATGTGCCCTTGCGTCTCTTCCTGACAGTCACTGCCAGGAGCAGACGTTTAAGACTCCTTCAGCGCATCCGGCGCTTGCGAGATGAACTGGGACAGCCGCTGGAATCCTGAACGTCTGATCCAGCAGTAGCTTTTCAGCCCATCAGCATGCCGCCATCAACTTGTAGCACTTGTCCAGTGATGTAAGCCGCTGCAGGGTCGGCTGCCAAGAAGCGCACAGCTCCAGCGACTTGCTCTGGGGTGCCAAAGGATCCCAAGGGGATAGCGGCAAGAATCGGTTCTGCATCCAACTCTTTTGTCATGTCTGTTGTGATGAAGCCTGGGGCTACTGCATTGACAGTGATTCCTCGGCTGGCAAATTCTTTGGCTGTACTTTTCGTGAGGCCCACCACTCCAGCTTTGGCTGCTGCGTAATTGGCTTGGCCTGCATTGCCCATGAGGCCCACCACGGAGGTGATATTGATAATTCTGCCGCTTTTTTGCTTAAGCATCGTGCGAGCAACAGCCCGCGTGCATAGAAACACTCCTGTGAGGTTGAGATTGACCACGGCTTGCCAGTCTTCTGTTTTCATTCGCATCAACAGGCCATCGCGAGTTATGCCTGCATTGTTGATCAAAATATTCAGGCTGCTGCTGCGTTCAAGCACGGTTTTGATCAGTTGGTCTACGGCGTCTTCTTCTGCCACATTGGCTTTGATGGCATAGGCAGAGCCACCGTTGCTGGTGATCGTATGAACAACTTCTTCTGCTGCATCAGCTGAGCTTGAGTAGTTCACGACCACTTCTGCTCCTGCCTCTGCGAGGGCAAGGGCTACAGCACGACCGATCCCGCGACTGGCTCCTGTGACTAGGGCGGTTTGGCCAGTTAGGGGAGGAGGAGAGGTCATGGCGTGATTCGTTCTCGCAGGATCGTACGGACCCATTGCAGTTCTTCTCAACTAGCCATCCTTTCGATGGTGTCCAATGCTTCGCCGAGTAATTCACGTAAGCGGATGAGTTGAGCTTTACTGCCTAGGACGACAAGTAATTGACCTGGGGCCAGTTCGACTTCGCTACTGGGGTTGGCCATCAGGGATGAGCCGTCTCGGATGGCCAGCACCATTGCGCCACTGCGTCGGCCCAGTTGAAGTTTTGCCAGGCTGCGCTGGCTCAGTTTGTTGAACTTGAGTGGGTCTTGGCTGAGTTGGAATTCTTCGATTTCATAATCTGATCCAGCCAACAGATCCATGAAGTCCACAGCTAGGGGGCGCAGAGCTGTGGCAGCCATGGTGCGGCCTGCGGCCACATAGGGACTCACTACCACGCTGGCACCTGCCAGTTTCAGCTTGACGGCAGCTTCTTCACTATCGGCCCGTGAGATCAGTCGACAGTTGGGTCGCATGCTTTTGGCACTTAAGACCACATAGAGGTTTGCTGCATTGCTGGGTAAAGCAGCTACCAGGCTGCGGCAATGGTCTAAGCCAGCTTCAAGCAACGTTTCATCCAAGGTGGCATCAGCTTGTAAAACGTTTAGGCCTTGTTCTTCTGCTGCTTGTTTGTTGGCTGGATCTATTTCCACGACAAGCACTGGGACCTGCTCGAGTTGCAGTTTTGAGGCGATTTCTTGGCCGATGCGGCCGTAACCGCAGACGATGACGTGATCACGCATACGCCGCAAGACCCTGCGAAACCTCAGCTCCCGCAGCTGGCGGAAGTAGCCGGATTCTGTCAGCCGTAGTGCCCGTTGAATCGTGAGCTGAACCACGACCACCCCCCCGGCAATGATCAGCACAGTGACCAGTCGCCCAGCTTGCGAGAGCGGCTCCACCTCTCCATAACCGATGGTGCTGATGGTGATGAGCACCATCCAGAGACAATCTCCCCAGTCCCATCCTTCGGTGAGGCGATAGCCCAAGGCTCCTACCAAGATCACCACGGCTAGGGCCAGGATTGGCCCTAGCCAGGGTTTGGCGAGCACTCGCAACGGCAGGCTTGCAAGCGGACCTCGTCTAAATGGGTACCACCAACTTTTCATTGGAAGCCCAGTGCGTTGAGAACCTCCTGCTGGTTGATTGAGTTGATGTCTGCATGACTGGCACCCAGACAACGGATTTCATCTCGTTTCGGTAAGGCGTCGGCTGGAGTGCCTAGGGCAACTAAGGGAACACCTGTATAAACGGCAAGCAGTTGGGTGATTGGACAGCTGCTGAGTACGACATCAGCGCAGGCCACTTCGGCAGCGCGATGGATTAGGGGTGCTTTTAAAGGCAGCGTGATGCTTCTGAGATTGGGTAATTTGCCTTTGATTGCATTTGGAAGGGTTAACCATTGCTGAGTTGGCCAGTCTCCATCGTTGCCATTTGGAGCCAGCAGTAGGAGGGGGCCCTCTCCAGTGGGGTGTTGATCACGAACCTTCTGAAGGCTGTCGTCTGGCAGGAACAGCCGGAAGCTGTCGGCGTCAAGAGTGAGGCCAATCGCTTGGAGGTAGCAGTCCAATTGTTGGGCAGGCCAACCTTTGCTGGGCTCAACGAGGGCTGTGCGTGCAAAGCCTTGTTCCGCAATCCTGATGGGGATGTGGCTCATTGAGAGCATCAAATTCACTTGTTGCCCTTGGGCGAAGTTGAAGCAAACTTGAAAATCGCCTTCTCTTACAGATCCGAGCAGATTGGTCCAGTCAGCGAGGGATGGGCTGGAGTTAAAGGCGATTGGGATTACCTTTTCTATCGCTGGCAACAGACTCCACAAGGCTTGATGGGTGGGATCGCAGGCCAGCTGCAGTTTGCCTTTCAGCTGGTTGGCTGCTGCTGCTAGGGCTGGAAGCCTCTGAAGTTGTTGGATTAAAGGACCCGGACTGAGGGCGAGAACACGCATCGATCCAGAGGCAGAGGCGTTGCGAGCTGATTGTATGGAGGAGGTTTCAGCCTGCTTGCGGCAGGAGGCGCATATGCATCTGTTGATTGTCGCTGCAGGAAGCGGAAGCCGTATGGGAGCGGATCGCAACAAATTGCTTTTGCCTCTGGCAGGACGCCCTGTTCTTGCTTGGACGATTGATGCGGTGATGGAAGCCGATTCGATCACTTGGGTTGGCATTGTTGGCCAACCTGTGGACCGAGCAATGATCATGGAGTTGTTGGCTGAGGTAGTCAAACCCGTTGTTTGGATTGAGGGGGGCAGCACAAGGCAGGAATCCGTAGAGCGTGGATTACAGGCGTTGCCTTCAGTTGCGCAGCATGTTCTTATTCATGATGGGGCTAGGTGTTTAGCTGAAGCGGCTTTGATCAATCGCTGCGCTGAGGCGGTGGTGGCTGGCGAAGCTGTGATTGCTGCAACTCCGGTTACCGACACGATCAAGCGCGTTGATGGTCAAGGGATCATTACGGGCACACCGGATCGTGCGGAACTTTGGGCAGCCCAGACTCCGCAGGGCTTTGCTGTGGAGCAGCTCAAGCAAGGTCATGCTGAGGCTCAGGCCAAGGGTTGGACAGTGACTGACGATGCCTCGCTTTATGAACGCCTGGGATGGCCGGTGCAGGTGTTGGAGGCCAGCCCTGCCAATATCAAGGTGACTACACCGTTTGACCTCACGGTGGCCGAGGCAGTGATTGCACTGAGAGCAAAATAGGAATCTGTTTGTGATCAATAGCTGATGGCTTCAATATTGGATTGGCTGTCAATGATTGTGCTTTTATTGCCTTGAGACAGATTAAAACTGCAAAAACTTTTAATTGCTAAGCTAGCTGTTCAATGGGTTGGTGTTTCACTTGGTCTAAGCTCCTTGTCATTGTAAAAGCAGTTAATTTCCCACCTCTAATAAATGTCTATATCTCTTTGGTTAACCAACAAAAGCTGAACTGAAGATTACCATTTTCAATGCCATTGGCTCTAAGGGATTTGATGGCAACTTGATGCCACTCTTCTGGTATTTGATTGACTCTTACATCCCAATCCCAAGGAAGTCGTTGTTGGCCTGGAGAGATCAATTGCTGCAGTTGAGGTAGCCTGATAGCTGCAACCAAAAACATCCCAGATCATGAGTGACCTTTTAAGCATTCAATCCTAGTGCAGCAGATCTTGGCGTGATGGAGATCTGTCTCAAAGCACTGTGATTTCGGAGTGATCAACCTCACAGAGGCGAGTGACAGAGGTCATCGCATGAGCCATTGATTCGAGAGAAGGTGTTTTTGTCTTATATATAGACATTTCAATCTAATGACTAACGAAGAATTGACAGTTGTCGAATTAGTGAAAATCGTGGGGGGTTCGGGCTACTGGTGGGAGCAGGGGGCAATTAGTTCGGGTCAAAAAAAGAAAAAGAAAAAACTGCGTAGGACGAATCTTTCAGCAGCACAGGCAAGAGGTTGGTTTTCTTAGGAGCTGGGTGATAAAAAGGAACATTGATGTTGTTTACTGACGCTTTGTTTCTGCCTGGTTAGACCTAGTTCAGGAGTTCGAGGACGTCGCAACCCTGAAAACCTTTCCTGGGCTTGAGGACATCCAACGCGGGTGTCTTCCTTCATGTCAGTTGTTGGTTCTACTTGTAGAGAAAATGCATATGCTCTTGATTCTTGTGTTCAAGCTCACCGCTTGCATTGAAAAAGGTCACTGCGTTTTCAAAGAGGTTGAGTGAATTTATTGATAGCGGTGAAGGATGAAAACAAAAAGTCGCCACCGCTCTAGGGGAATTAATTCCTTTTATAATTTGATCTGGCCAACCTTCTCGAGATATTCCTGTAAGTAATAATAACTATGCGAAAGAGATTGCGCGCATTCATGTAGTTTCGGGGCTAGCCTGCTGCTGGCGATTTCATTATAAGATATGCGCTAATGTCTAAGGTTAGCTAATGATCTAAGTTGTTGGAAAGAAAAAAATGACTCTTCTATTAGATTCGCTTCTGACTGAGGTGGCTGGACTTCCCGAGGGAAGTTGTAGTTGCACTACTTGCATGCCTCTAGCAAGGAGGCTTTCTCCTGATGGGCTTCTGGCTGAAATCCCTGGACTGCCTAGATTTCATTTATATGATCACACAGTTGATGCACTTTTAAATGATGGTGATGAAACCCTCGATTACTATATAGATAAGTCATTTGGTTGGGACTATCTAGAGAATGCTGATGGTTGGATTGATACTGCAATTCACAGTGTTGGTCATTCGACAACAGATATAGCCTTCATTGAGTATGTCTTCAATAGGCTTGACCCTCTAATCGATCTAGACTTTAGAAGGCGATATACAAATTACGGTACAGAGATAGATTTTTATTCAGTTGACTACGTTAGTGCTTGGGGAGATCAGCCGATGGTAGGACAGGCTATCCCTAGGGGTGGAAGATTGGCCGGTGGTGGTGGAGCGTGGTGGGATGTTCTCTGGAGGGATACCGATGGGCTCCTTTCATTGAATGATTTGGATGGAAATACTATAGTTCATGAGATTGGTCATGCCCTTGGTCTTTCTCATCCTAATAACGATCCATTTAATGGGAACTGGAATACAGATGACACCGTGATGTCATACAACATTAGCCCTGATGGTTGGGACTACTGGTTTTCTGATGCGGATATTGCTGCTCTTCAGGCGATTTGGGGAGTAGAGAATGATGCTCTTGTGTGATTCATTGAAAGCTCAATTGGGATAGCACTTTATGATTAGCGGTTGATAATTTTGTTGGTGATATCCGTTAGGCCTCCTCTTCTTTTAATTAAAAGTTTAATGCCGATGCTCTTGTTTTTTAGGCTTGAGTATTAATGGCATTCGACTAATGGCAGATGTTTATTGTCTTGATTATTTCGCTGAAATAGCTTTGTTTAGCTCAGCAAGCTGAGCCGGCCATGGCTGCCGTCAAGCTGGGCTTGTCGTCCAAGTGGTAAGGCAGCATTGCCGCAGCAATGACCAACTGGGAGTTGGCCGACGACAGGAATTCCGAGGTCAACACTGCGTTCTTTGAGGACTTCCTCAAGTTGGAAGGTTTTATCCCCAGGAATCTGTTCAGGTGCTTCACACCTCTCAAAGCTGCCGAATCCAAGGCCGGCCAGTCTTTGTAGTAGGCCTGCGAGGCGCCAGTGGGTCAGCATGCGGTCGATGCGATAGGGCGCTTCTTCAACATCTTCCAGAATCAAGATTGCACCGTTGAGATCGGGTACATGGCTACTGCCTAGCAAATGGGAGGCCACAGTGAGATTGGCGACCACCAATGGCCCGCTTGCCACTCCACCCACCCAGGGCTGCCCTTCAAGGTCTGGGATGTGTTTGCCGAAGAGAAGATCATGCAGTCGGGCTTGGCTCCAGGTTGGCTCCTTGGCAAGTGTGGTGAGTAAGGGGCCATGCACGCAGCCGTCGAACCCGGCCGCCAAACGTGCCCAGAGCAGGGCGGTGACATCTGAAAACCCCATTAGCCAGCCTGGTTGCCAGGTTTGCTTGTGTTCCAGTAAACGTGCAGCCCCCCAGCCGCCGCGAGCACAAGCCAGCAGAGCAGCAGGGGACTCAGGATTTAGATCGCGCTGGCGGCTGGCATCATTGCCCGCCAGGTACCCCCAGCGGCGTTCACTCACTTCCTGAGACCGGCAGACTAATCCCCATTCTTCAAGGACTTTGAGGCCTTCGAGCAATGATTGTTCATCCTCTAGCGCTGAACTCGCAGCCACTGTGATCACCTCGTCGCCACGTTGAAGCGCTGGTGTGAGCAGGTCAGATCGGAGCTGAACCATGATTCAGCTGATGCGCCCCAGGATCAAGCCAATCAGCAACATCGCGCCTAGCAGAACTTGATGCTGAAAGTGCTGCCCGTAGGTCGTCATTGGTTGATTGGAACCTCGCAGGGTCCACGTTTCTTTTTGCATGCCGATGCTGGCGATGAGCCAGAAGGGCCAAAAGGCCCAGCCCACTCCTGCGCTCATTGCTGCACTAGCCAGAAAGGTGCAGGCCAGTGCATAACTAAACGCGACAGTTTTAAGTGCATGGCTCCCCAAGCTCAAAGCACTGCTTTTTAAGGCCAGGTTGGCGTCGTCACGACGATCCGCCATGGCGTAAACCGTGTCAAAGCCGAACGTCCACATCAGAGTGGCCAACCAGCAGCCCAGCAGTGGCCAGCCTCCGTTGAGATTGGCCTGGCTTGCTGCCCACGGGATCAGTACGGCAAACCCCCAGCAGAGGGCAAGCACCGCTTGTGGATAGGCAAACCAGCGCTTGGCCGAGGGATAGAGCAGGATCGGTGGCAAGGCCAGGATGGCTAGAGCAAGGCATAGGCCCCGGCTTTGCGTTGGCAGGGAGACCACGACCAAAAGACTGAGCAGCAACAACACAATCAATAAGCCCACAGCAGTGGAAATTCGAATGCTGCCCTTCGCTAGTGGCCGTTCCCTCGTGCGCTCCACCTGGCGATCAATGCGTCGATCCCAGAGATCGTTGGCAATGCAACCGGCGCCGCTCACCATCAGACCTCCAACGACGATCAAACTCACAAGCCCTGCTAAAGGAGGTGCATCCGGAGTAAGCCAAAGGCTCCAACCTGCTGGCACGAGAAGGATGAGCCGACCACTGGGTTTGTGCCATCGCAGCAGCTCTAGCCATTGTCTTAAGCCATTAGAGACGGATCTGCTGGTCACGGGTTTCTGGGTTTGAAGAACCCTAGGGAGGGACCTCTAGACATCGTTGGCTGATGGCAAAGTGGTCTCGTTCCAGGCTCCTGTTCTTCATGCCAGGTGTCGAGCCATTGCCTTTCGGTGTGGTTGATGTCGAGCGGGAGGAGGCCAGGTACGCCAGTGCTGGTCAGCTCCGTTCTGAGCGAGAGCTCCGCAACGTTGCCGCGATTGATATTGGAACCAATTCCACCCATCTGCTGGTGGCGTCGGTTGATCCTTCCCTGCACACCTTCAGCGTTGATCTTGCAGAGAAATCAACCACAAGACTGGGTGAGCGAGACCCTGATTCTGGAGAGCTTACGGGTCCTGCTATGGAGCGGGTATTTGAAACACTCAAACGTTTTAAGGAGCTAGCTGCCAGCCATCAGGTTGAGCAGGTGGTTGCGTCGGCGACTAGCGCAGTACGTGAAGCTTCAAATGGGCGGGATTTTTTGCAACGGATTCAGGATCAGCTCGGCCTTGAGGTGGATCTGTTGAGCGGTGCTGAGGAAGCACGACTGATCTATTTGGGTGTTTTGTCTGGCATGCCTTTTGGGGAGTGTCCCCATCTTTTGCTCGATATCGGTGGCGGTTCCACAGAGCTCATACTCGCGGATGGTCGCGATGCTCGGGCTCTGACAAGCACGCGGGTTGGTGCAGTGCGGCTACAGAGGGATTTTGTCAAGCATGAACCAATCCCCCCTCAACGGCGTTCCTTTTTGCAGACATTTATCCAGGGTTCTTTAGAGCCAGCTGTTGATAAGGTCTGCCGTCGCATCAAGCCTGGGGAGAGCCCTGTGATGGTTGCCACTAGTGGAACCGCCATGGCCATCGGTGCTTTGTTGGCTAGCGAAGACGATCGCCCTCCGTTGAGATTGCATGGCTATCGATTCTCACGGCAGCGGCTTGATGGCCTGGTTGAGAAGCTGATAGCGATGACGCCTGAGCAGCGTCGCATCCAGACGCCGATTAATGATCGCCGTTCCGAAATCATCGTTCCGGGTGCGCTGATTCTTCAAACCGCCATGCAGATGCTCGCTGCTGATGAGCTGGTGCTGAGTGAAAGGGCTCTGAGGGAGGGTTTGATCGTTGACTGGATGCTGCGACATGGCCTACTGGAGGATCGCTTTAGTTTTCAGAGCAGTATTCGTCAGCGCACCGTGATTCATCAGGTGCAGCGTTTTGCAGTGAATCACCGCCGTGCAGAGCGTGTAGCCAGCCATGCACTCAGCCTTTACGACCACACACATGGTGTTCTTCATCACGATGATGGAGGTGGTCGGGATCTGCTTTGGGCATCGGCAATGTTGCATGCCTGTGGTCAGCACATCAATCTCAGTGCTTATCACAAACATTCCTGGTATCTGATTCGTCATGGCGAGTTGCTCGGCTATTCGGAAGCGGAGCATTTGATGGTTGCGGCTATTGCGCGCTATCACCGCCGCAGTCTTCCCAAGAAGCGTCATCTGGAATGGCAGGCTTTAGCCACCCGGGAGCATCGTCGTCTCGTTGCCGAGATGGCTTTGTTGTTGCGATTAGCAGCAGCCATTGATCGCCGTCCTGAGCCAGTGGTGGCTGCAATCAGAGTGGAGTCCGCTGATGATGATCAGGTTGTCTTTGAACTCGTGCCGGAAGAATTGAATCAGAACCTCAGCCTTGAACAATGGAGCTTGAAGAGCTGTGCTTCGGTTGTGAAAGAAGCAAGCGGAGTAACCATGAAAGTTGTCGTTGAGGAATGAACTTAGTTCAGCATTAGATTGTTGTTGTTGGTTAATTGATGCCAGCGGATCTTTCTGGTTGTGCCCAGAGCAGTAGGCGGTTTTCGATTATGAGTTCCATGAATCAGATCAGGATGCCCTGTATGGATTTCTAGGTCTTCCTCTAGTGGATAGCTAAGCGGCTCGCAAAGGGTGCCTTCAAAAATAATCTCAGCTTCACTGTTGGGGGTTGGGGTTGCTACCTGGCTGTGTTTTTGGCTGTTCAGTTGAAGCTGGTTGATTATTATTATTTGGTTTTTTTAGCCCTGATGGAGATGTTGATGGCAAATTTTGGCTAGGTGTTGCATCTGCAGGCTGAGAGATTGGCTCAGTGTCCTTAGGCTCATCTTTTACATCATTTGAACGAGTTGAAGACCCAAAGATCATGCCTTCGGCGGTGTTGTTGATTGAAATGATTGCGTTGTTGATGCTTGTTTGGATGCGGATAAAGGTGTTGGGGTTGATGTAATAGGTGATGGCTAGTCCTGCTGCAGTCAATCCAATCAACCCTCCCAAAAAGGCCAATGCAGGTATCACTTTTAGG
Organism: Prochlorococcus sp. MIT 1303; assembly: GCF_001631965.1. Classification (NCBI taxonomy): domain Bacteria; kingdom Bacillati; phylum Cyanobacteriota; class Cyanophyceae; order Synechococcales; family Prochlorococcaceae; genus Prochlorococcus; species Prochlorococcus sp. MIT 1303. Next base: position 80,699 of record NZ_LVHK01000043.1, on the reverse strand, counting down.
TTTGGACGAGACGCTTTGCTCTTTGATTGGCGTAGGGCTTCGGAGCTTGATGGAATGATGACCTGAATTTGTTGCACAAGGGCAGTCGCATCGAGGTTGAGTCGCTCGGCGACCCGGCGCACCATGGCTCTAATAAAAACCGGCTCAGGTAGTAGGTCTTTGTTTCCATTCTCCAGGGCTATTAGTTGCTCTTTGCCTATTCGAAGACTTCCCGCAATTTCTGCTATTGAAAACCCCCGTTTTTCGCGGGCTTCTCTGAGCAACGCGCCAACTTGAATCAATGGTGTGGAGATTTGCTCTGAGTGGGATTGGTCACTCAAGAAGTCCTGAGGGTGCTCCGGCATTAAGGAAGAGGAGTGTTGACCTGCATGCATTTGACCTTAGTTGGAAGCACTGAGCTTGTCAGGCATCATTTGTTCCCATGTCTATGGGGTTACCTGGTTTTGATGATGAGCAGATCAAGCAAATGCTTGGCATTAAAACTTATGGGCGATGCGGGATTCGAACCCACGACCCCTTCCGTGTGAAGGAAGTGCGCTACCACTGTGCTAATCGCCCGCACTACTGGATTTTAAAACACTCTCTTTAGCCCTTTTGGCGAAAGAGATGCTTGTGGTCTGGAGAATACAGCTTCGAACGTTGGCGTCCTGCAGCTAGGGCCGGACTGACGACATAAAGGGTGGTGCGAATCAGCTCGTGTTCACGGGAGGTCGTAGCCATTTGCTTCAAAGGCACCACGCTTAACCATTGATCGGGCCAGCTCACCCTGTAGCCAATAGCTACTGGTGTTTCAGCTGAATAGTGCTGCAGCAGTGTGGCTTGTACTTCCTCCACATGGCGTGCACTGAGGTAGAGGCATAGAGAGGCTCCAATTGATGCCAGATGTTGGAGGTTTTCGCGCTCGGGAACACCCGTGCGTCCTCCTGCTCTGCTGAGAACAATGGTTTGGACAAGGCCAGGGATGGTGAGTTCAGCTTTTAGGGCTGCGGCAGTCGCTTGGTAAGCACTCAGACCCGGCACAACCTCTACTTCAATCCCTGCGTCAGCAAGGCCACAGATCTGTTCCGACAGGGCCCCATAAAGGCAGGGGTCTCCGTCGTGAAGACGGACCACCCGCTTGCCTGCTTGAGCCCTGTTCACCAGAAGCGGAAGAACGTCCTCGAGGGTCATTGAGCTGGTGCGGATTCGTTCACAGGATTCAGGTGCCAATGCTGCAATATCTGGTGAAACCAGTGAATCGGTCCATACAAGGACCTCAGCCTGCTTGAGATGTTCTGCGGCACGAAGTGTTAGCAGATCAGTCGCGCCTGGACCTGCACCAACGATGGAGATTCTGCTCATCAAGCGAATGACTTAGGCCTACCTGGGTCCGGTAGCTTTCGTTTGCGACCATAGAGCCACCAGAGGCCAAAACCTCCAACTGCCATCATCGCCAAACTCATCAGCTGGGCAATACGCAGGCCCCCTTCACAGGAAGGTGGTAAGGCGCCTAGGCAGAGGGGATCAGTTCGAAGTGCTTCGATCCAGACCCTGCCGAGGCTGTAAGTGATCAGGTAGATGCAGCTCAACGCACCGGCGGGGAGCTTCAGTAGACCTTTGTTGCTGCGTTGAAAAAGAACAATTAGCACTGTGAAGACTAGAAGATTCCAAATTGATTCGTAGAGGAATGTGGGATGGAAAAACTCGTTATTGGCATAATTAAGTGGACGATTCACGAATGGGATGAACAATTTCCAAGCAAGGTCACCCTTGATTGGGACACCGAAAGCTTCGTTATTGAAAAAATTTCCCCAGCGTCCGATTGCCTGGCCAAGGGCAATGGATGGTACAAGCACATCAAGAACGTCCCAGAAGGCTTGGCGACGCCAACGGCAGAAGATCAACACTGCAAGGGTGCCAGCCAGCAGTGCTCCATGAATAGCGATTCCTCCACCCCAAATTTCCACGGCACTTGGGATTGGTATGGCGAGTCCAAAGATATTGATCGAGCTCCAAAAATTGTCTCCGCTGTAGTTCCTCCACTCAAATGCGACGTAGTAGATGCGTGCTCCAACAACGGCAGTTAATACGAGAATGGGCAGCAGATCACTGATCAAGCCCTGTTCAAGGCCTCTTTTACGGGACAGGCTGCTGGACAGATTGAGGCCGATCAGTACGGCGATAGCAATCAGCAATCCATACCACCGCAAGGCAAAGGGCCCGAGCTGAAAGAGCTCGGGCCCTGGAGAGGTAAAGGTCGCGATGAATGCGTCCACTGAGTTGAGATAAATGGGGATCAGATCCCCTCAGCAGCCTGAACTTTTTCGACTTGCTTCTTCTTCAATACAAGTAAGATCTGAGCGAGAGAAACTGCTACAAAGAATGCCAAGAGTCCATAGATTCGAACTGGATTCTGGAGCACAACCTCGGTATCGAGTTGTCCGAAGCCACCACTATTTGGGTCGCTAGTTAAGGGGGCGCCAGCCTCTACTTTGTCATCTACTTTTACCAGCAGGCTTGGACCAGCTGGAATGGTTTCACTGATAACTTTTCCGCTGTCAGTTTTGAGCTTGATGTCGCTTTCCCCATTTTTACCAGCCTTAATAGATGTAATCGTGCCAGCTTCAGTTGCTGTGAAAGCGTTGTTATTGGTTTTTTCACCAGTAGGTAATATTTGGCCTCGTCCACGGTTGCCTCCAACGTGGATGGAATATTTGCCGAATTGAATACTGCTGTCAGTCGCAGGATCAGGTGAAAGTATTGGGAAAACAATCTCTTTGTTGTTGTCACCAGGAAGCGGGCCAACAAGGAGGATGTTCTCCTTCTCTTCGCTGTATTGAGTAAAGAAGACTCCTTTGGTTTCTTCTTTTATCTCTTCGCTCCAGCGATCCTGTGGGGCCAGCTTGAATCCATCAGGAAGCATGACAACGGCACCCACCTGGAGGGGCACATCACTGCCATCGGAGCTGATCTCTGTTGTGTCTTTCTTGTAGGGGATTTTTACCACTGCTTTGAAGACGCTGTCGGGTAGTACTGATTGAGGTACTTCTGCCTGAGTGGTTTTTTGGGCCAGATGACAGTTTGCACAGACGATCTTGCCAGTAGCTTCTCGGGGGTTGTCGTAGTTCTGTTGAGCCCAGAAGGGATAGGCCCAGCTGGCAGCTGGAGCAACAAGAATCGACAAACTAAGAACCAGTGAGCCGAGAAGGATGGGGATGAGGCGACGCATGATGCGAGGGGATAGGAGAGCTGGAACGACGATGGTGCGTTTGGTTGTCAGATTCAGGTCCACCAGGGCTTCTCGCCCGTGCGGAAGTCTGTCTCGGTCCATTGGCTTACAAAGACGTTGTCGTTCTCGACAGCGATGTTGGCCAATGCGAGAGAGAGGGGTGCCGGCCCCCTTACGACCTTTCCAGTGGAGTTGTATTGGCTGCCATGACACGGGCAGACGAATTTATTGACCCCGCTGTTCCAAGGCACCACGCAGCCGAGGTGGGTGCAGATCGCGTTGATTCCGTAACTGCCAATGGCATCATCACCTTCAACAATCAGGTAGGTAGGATCACCTTTCAGCCCTTGGACAAGGCTGCGGTCACCATCTGAATGGTTTGCAAGCCAGCCGCTTGCTGTGACCGAATTGCCAAGTTCATCCTTGGCGCTCGTGCCACCTCCGCTCCCGGAGGCACGAGGTGGAATGAAGTACTTCACCACTGGATAGAGGGATCCAAGCGCAACGCCAGTCACTGACCCGAAAGTGAGCAGGTTCATGAACTGCCGACGACCCATCCCGGGCACATCACTCGAGGTCATTTGTGTCATGACGGATGTTCGATCTGCGCAGAATGGAGACCATTATGGACTGTGAAGGGCCCGTCACGCTTTGCAAAGACTGGGCTTTTCAGTGCAATCGTCGCATCATTCTGTGCTTTGCCTAATCCTTGACGATGCTCTGTTGCCTCTAGAGCTCGGAGAGGGAATTTCTTGCTTAAGGAATTGTCGGCAAGCTTCCTAAGCCAGGCACTTGCTGGTGTGCCGCCAGAGTCTGTACTTGCAGGTGATCTGGGCGTATTTGAGCAGTAATCTTTATGTTCTGGATCAACAGGCTGATCGCAATCATCTCGGCGAGGCGCTTTAGGCGGTCATTCGACTGGGCTTGGTAGATGTCCTCTGGGAATTGCTGGCTCGCACAACCGAAAGATCAAGCTTCTCAATTTGTGGCTGTAGGAGGCTGGTCGCTTTCGCTTGCAGGCATGTCTGGCCTGAATTGATCAGTTAGCGCCACTAGGCCTACTCCAATCAGGAAAAGGGCTGTAATGGCTCCAGCCAGCAGCAACATGGTGATTGGATCAGTTGATGGGGTCAATACAGCTCCTGCCAAGGCGGCACCAAGCACGACCCATCGCCAGGCACTCAACATGGGTTGCCAGTGCAACAAGCCCAGAATGCCTAATATCAACTGGAGCACAGGTAGCTGAAAGGCCAGGCCGGTAGCCAGCATCAGCAGAAGCACAAAATCGAGATACCGCTCAATTGACCACAGTGGTTCGACTACATCGGCGCCATAACTCACCAGAAACTTAAGAGCTGCTGGTGCTAGGGCCCACCAGGCGAAGGCAAGGCCGGCTAGAAACAAGATCGCTGATCCAGCTACTGCTGGAGCGATCAGACGTCGTTCCCGTTGGGTGAGGCCAGGCAATACAAATCCAAGCCCTTGGTAGAGCACATAGGGCAGTGCAAGTGTTAAGCCTGCGTAGCCTGCCACCTTGATTGAGACGAATAGAAACTCTCCTGGGGCCAGCTGAAGAAAGTGAATGGATCCAGCCGGAGCTTCCAACAGCCTTACGAGCGGCTTCACCATGAGCAGGCAAGCACCTGCCGCTAAAACAACAGCAAGCAGACTGCGCAGCACCCGTTGCCGTAATTCCTCCAGGTGATCAACCAGAGGCATTTCCACGTCGTGGGGTGGTTCGGTGTGCTTGATTCCCTGCTCGACGTGAATCGGGGCAGGGGGTGGAAGAACCGAACCTGTGGGCTGATCGGGACTGGTCAGAACAGGCGCCGCTTGGTTTTCATCAGACTAAGAGTTCTGAGGCAGAGAGGTGTTGAAGCCCTCGATCTGGTTCAGCCCAGCAAAGGTTTCCGTCCCGGTATCGCACGGTCCCTGGGCCTGCTCCTGGGATTCGCTGCAAGTTGCTTGTGGGCACCATCACCACGGGTACACGTTGATTGCCTCTAGCACGACTGAAGTGAGCGGCCAGGTCTGCAGCTAGTTGCAGGTCGGCCTCCTCAGCATGGCTATTGGAGGCCTTGAGAACGACATGGCTGCCAGGACATTCCTGGGCATGAAACCAAAGATCACCAGGGCGAGCTTGGCGAAGGCTGATCCAATCGTTTTGGCGGTGGTTGCGACCAACCTGAACGACGAGTCCACCAGGAGTGGTCAGTTCGAGGGGGCTTGGGGGTTGTTGATTGCGACGGCCCCGCTTCTGGCGATTGCGGGATTGAGAGATCAGCAACTCGTCCAGCTCCTGCCGCAACTCCTGCAGCCTTATCGACCGTTCTCGCCGTCCTTCCCAGCTGGTTCCAAGCAGATCTTCCAGAAACATTTCACTGCCTTGGATCAGTTGCAGCCTTTGCTGGTGATGTTCAATCCGTGTTTTAAGCACGGGCACTGAGCGGCGGAATTTTTGAGCTTTTCGGTAGAGCTTTTGGGTTTGGTTGATTAGATCCTTGCTCGGCGAAGGCAGGCAAAGCATGGCGTCGGCTTGTTGTTGAAGAGAATTGCTTTGACTGGTTTCGTTGAGTCGATCCTGTTGTTCGCCAAGGGCCTGCTCCTCTCGTTGTCGCCACTGAGACAGTCTTTTCTGGAGGTCTTCGGCTAGTTGATTGAGTGACTGGGTTTCAAGATGCCTTCGGTAATAACTCCCGAGAGTGAGGCTGAGCCCATCGGTGAAGGAGGTTGAGTTGTCACAGTCCCAGACGCGGTAGCTGCTTGGACCGTCAAACCTCATCGTGAAGCGCTCTTTCTCAAGGCAGTCCAGCCATCGACTCCAGCGGTGGTAAAGGTTTTGCCATTGCTCGTCGGTGATCTCAAGTACTGAAAGCTCCAGCAGGGCATGTGCTTTTTTTGCATCGTCGTCAACCAGCTGCAAAGCGAGTGCAGGACTGATGCCTTGGTAACACTGCTGTAGAGCGCTACGCAGCTTGGTTGGCACAAGGCAGAGAATGTCTTTCCAGCGTTTTAGGGATTCCTTTGAGCTTGGTTCTTTGCCTTGCATCGGCGGTGGAGCGACATAGATGTCTGCAGTTCCGATTGGTCTCACTCTTGATTGATGGTTGCGTACCTGGCGTCCAAGGGTGATCACCTGGCGTTGACGATCAAGCAGAAGCAGGTTGCTGTGGCGTCCCATCAGTTCCAGCACCAGAGTGCGCTCGATAGGTTCGCCAGGGCGGTGGGCGAGGCCGCATTCCACCACGCGATCAAATCCTGTCTGTTTCAGTTCAATGAGCGCCATCTGTCGAAGGCCATGTTGAATCTGCTGGGCCAAAGTGCTGCCGCTGCCTAGGCGAGGAGGAGGGGTGATCTTGACCAATCGGGGACAATCAGCACGCCAGCTGAGTTCCAGCCACACAAGACCTTTGAGTGTGCGCAGCCCGAGCTGGAGGGTATGAGGTTCTGGTTGTTGGACCTTTTCGAAGCGGCTTGGCAGCACCTCCTTGCGGAGCTCGCTAAGTACAGCGCGCAAGCTGGAGAGGTCCATGACCTGGAGGGCAGCAGGGGCCATCGATTCAGTCGGGACCTGGATTGCACGCAGCCTTCCTACTCTGCGATCCGATTCAATGCAATGCAATCAATGGCTCCATCCGCCGCTGAAGGAAAGCTCACGGTGATTACTGGGCCCAGTGGCGTTGGTAAGGGTTCGTTGGTGAAGCAACTCCTAGAGCTCCATCCAGAGATCTGGCTGTCTATTTCGGCGACAACGCGTGAAGCCAGGCAAGGCGAGATTGAGGGTGATCATTACTTCTTCTTGAACCGTGATCGCTTTGCAGCACTGGTTCAAGCTGGCGGTTGTCTTGAATGGGCTGAATTTGCAGGCAATCGCTATGGCACCCCACGCCAACCTGTTGAGCAGCAGCTTTCATTAGGCCGTCCGGTTTTGCTTGAGATTGAACTGGAAGGGGCCCGACAGGTGCGGCGCAGTTTCCCTGAAGCTTTTCAGATTTTTTTGGCACCGCCCAGCTTTGAGGAGCTTGAACGACGCATTCGCGGACGCGCCACTGATCCTGAAGAGGCAATTCAGCGACGTTTAGCTAGGGCGAAGGAGGAACTGATGGCTCAGCAGGAGTTTGATGCTGTCGTGATTAATGACAACCTGCAGGTTGCTGTGATTGAGCTGGAGTCTTTGATGGGTTTGAGCTGTTGATGCGAAGACTTTTCCTGACCTTAAAGTGTTATTTGACAACATAGGCCAATAAAAAAAGCCCCTTTAGAGGGCTTTTGAAGGAGTTTAGCCAAGAAGCTAATGTGTTTCTTGGCTGTAGTTGTTGATGCTCTTCAGCTCTTCAAAGACCCATTGGGTGGAAGAGAAGATCTGGGTAGAAGCGGTTGAATTCAACAATGATTCCCGCTGTGAGCCATACCCAGAGAACGGCAGCCATTGGCCAGCTTTCGAAGAATTTTCTCATCTTGATAAAGGGGAAATGAGGTGGTTGTTAAGAGGAGAATATTGCTCAGCGTGGTGAAACTGTGATCTTGTCGTCGCTCTCACGGAGGCTGCCATTTTGGCCTTCAATATGAGCGAGCCACGGCCAGGCGGAAGCTCTCAGCATGCAATTGAACGCCAGGGTTATATCAAGATGGATCTCATTGTCTAAGGCTGCTTTGTGGCCTTTGGCTTTGATGGCCTGGAGATAAGAACGACCAGCCCAGCCGATGATTCCAGCGATATAGATGAAAATCACCCCTGGGATCATGATTTCGCCTTCATGGCCGCGAATAAAGGGCATCGCAAACGGCTCAACTGGCGCTGGGATTAGAGCGTGTGGGAGTCCGTCATCACCGCACAAGGATTTGCTGTAGCGGTCAAAGCGGGCAATGGCCTGTGGAGTGTCTGCAGCACTGGCTCGCTGCTGAAAACGGGCATTCTCAGCACAAGGGGTTAGGCCAGCTATGTCAGCTTTAGCAACGGGTGCAAAGCCGAGAACCAGCAGAGCCGAGAGCACAACGGCGAAGAGACGACGCATCGGTTTCGATTCCTGTAAGACCTGCTCCGGAACGGCAGGATGTCACAAGTAAAATGTAAATGAGGCTTCCCACAACTATGCCGACGGTGCTTGCCCTCGAAACAAGTTGTGACGAGTCGGCTGCCGCAGTCCTACGTCTAAATAACGGGCGTTTGCAGGTTATCGCTAGCCGAATTGCTTCTCAGGTTGAGAAACATGCCCAGTGGGGAGGCGTGGTACCGGAAGTTGCCTCTCGCTTGCATGTGGAGGCTCTGCCTCATCTTGTAGAGGAGGTTTTGCAGGAGGCGGGACAGTCGATGGCTCGCTTTGATGCTGTAGCTGCAACGGTGACCCCTGGGCTGGCCGGAGCACTGATGGTGGGATCCGTGACAGGCAGATCTTTGGCTGCTCTCCATGCGCTGCCTTTTTTTGGCATTCATCACCTGGAGGGACATTTGGCTTCAGTGCGCCTGGCGGAGCATCCTCCACGCCCTCCTTATCTGGTGCTACTGGTGAGCGGGGGACACACTGAGTTGATTCGGGTCGGGGTAGAGAGTGAGATGGTGCGTCTTGGACGTAGCCATGATGATGCTGCGGGAGAGGCCTTTGACAAAGTCGGACGTTTACTCGGTTTGGCTTATCCAGGTGGCCCGGCTATTCAGTCGCTGGCCGTGGCTGGAGACTCTGGCAGATTTTCTTTGCCAAAAGGACGGGTCTCTAAGCCTGGTGGTGGATTTCATCCCTACGATTTCTCGTTTAGCGGATTGAAGACCGCCATGCTGCGCCTGGTTCAGGCTCTTTCAGAGACTTGTGAAGACCTGCCCCGAGCAGATCTTGCTGCCAGTTTTGAGCAAGTGGTTGCAGATGTTTTGGTCGAGCGCAGCTTGCTCTGCGCCAATGACCAGGGCCTAAAAACCGTGGTGATGGTTGGAGGAGTCGCTGCTAACCGCCGCCTAAGAGAACTGATGAGCAAACGTGGACAAGAACAGGGGATTGAAGTGCACACGGCACCGCTTCGATACTGCACGGATAATGCCGCCATGATTGGAGCAGCGGCCTTGCAGCGATTGGTTTCTGGGGTTGGTTGCAGCTCTCTTGAGTTGGGAGTTGCAGCCCGATGGCCATTGGACAAAGCCGAGGATTTGTACCATTCACCTCCCCCATTTTGAAGAAGCGAATTAGCTTGAGCGTGTCAGCTAGGCAGCGATGGCTTCTGAATCTCCACTTGATTCCAACACCTCTGCTGAACCTGTCAGTAGTGAAGAGCTAAACGCTTGGCGGCGAGGGTTCACTCCACAGGCCGAGATCTGGAATGGTCGAATGGCAATGGCGGGATTGATTATTGGGATCAGCGTGTTGTTGTTGTTGCGTCTAGGGATGCCTGCTGATTGCAGAGCCTGGCTGAATTAGGTGTCGTTTAATTCCGCCCACGAATGCTTTGGGCTAGTTCATTGGGCTTGAGACTCACCGATACAGCTTGTTCTGGCTCAACCTTGCCCTGTTCGACCAGGGCTAGAAGTGACTGATTGGCGGTCACCATGCCATCAAACCCACTCTTCTCCATGATCTCCTCCACTTCATCAAGGGCTCCTCGCTGGATGTAGTCCTTGCAAGCATCAGTATTAATCAGGATGTCATGAAAGGCGGCCCTTTTGTTATCAGTCGTGCGCAGCAATCCCTGGGCGATCACCCCCAGCAGTGATTCGGAAAGGGAACGCCTCACACTCTCCTGCTCTTCAGGTGGATACATCCCCAGAACCCGTTCCACGGTTTTTACCGCTGAATTGGTGTGCAGGGTGCCGAAGACCAGATGGCCGGTCTGGGAGGCTTCCAGGGCGGTGGCCAGGGTCTCCTGATCGCGGATCTCTCCGATCAGGATTACATCTGGGTCTTCTCTGAGGGCGGCGCGCAGGGCGTGATGGAACTTCAGGGTGTGCTGCCCCACTTCCCTATGCCTTACAAGCGATTGCTTGCTTTCATGCACAAACTCAACGGGATCCTCAATGGTGAGGATATGGCGGTTCTCGTTGCGGTTGATCCAGTCGATCATCGCCGCAAGGGTGGTGCTTTTCCCAGAGCCTGTCGGCCCGGTCACCATGATCAGGCCCTTTGGCTTTGCCGCCATCTCCCGCAGCACATCCGGCAGCTTCAGATCTTCCAGAGTCAGGATTTTCTGGGGGATCAGCCGCAGCACCATGGCTGGTCCCCGCAGGGAATCCAGCAGATTGATTCTCACCCTGACGAAGGAGAAGGTATGGGAGCCGTCGAATTCTTTGCTTCTAAAGAACTCATCGATCTGATTCGCAGAGAGGATCTCTTGCAACCAACCCTGAAATCTTTCTGGATCGGTTACAGGCCAATCTGTGCTTCGCATTTCGCCGCGATCTCGGAAACGGGGCACTTCGCCAACGCCTAGGTGTACATCGGAATGTCCTTTTTGATAGGCGATTCGTACGATCTCCTCCAAGTTGGGAGAGACCCCAGGCGAGGCTTCAGCGAATGGGGTTAATCCCTCTGTAGATGATCTTGATATCGGTGCCGTCGACTCAGAGGCTGTCTTTGGTGCTTGAGGGGGGAAGTTGGGCGGAAAGATCGGTTGACTCACGAGGGGAAGTGGCCGCTCTCTTCAGCTTCGTCGCGGCGAAGCTTTTGGCAAGTCCGCGCGCTCTTTTGGTGATCAACAAGCACTCTTAGGATCCGTTCAAGATTTCTTTTGTTATGGCTGGCTTGCCCCGCGTCACGATCGTGCTGGGCACCCGTCCAGAGGCGATCAAGTTGGCACCGGTGATCCAGGCGTTTCAGGCCTGTCACGCTTTGACGACTCGAGTTGTGCTTACTGGCCAGCACCGCGAGATGGTTGCTCAGGTCATGGATCTATTTGGTCTTTCAGCCAATCATGATCTCGATCTGATGGCCCCTCTGCAGACCCTCACTCACGTCACCTGTGCAGCATTGCAAGGCCTAAAGGATGAATTCAAGGCCTACCCTCCCCAGCTGGTGCTTGTCCAGGGAGATACCACGACAGCATTTGCAGCTGCCCTTGCTGCTTTTTATGAGCAGATTCCGGTTGGTCATGTTGAGGCTGGTTTGCGCACAGACAACCTCTTGGATCCGTTTCCTGAAGAGGCAAACCGGCGCCTGATTTCTCAGATCTCCCAGCTTCACTTCGCTCCAACGCCTCGCTCTCAGGCCAATCTGACCAGTTCAGGGGTTGTTGGTCAGATCTTTGTTACGGGCAACACAGTGATTGATGCTCTTTTGTTGATGGCTGAGCAGGCGCCGCCTATCGAATTTGATGGTCTCGACTGGGCACATCATCGCGTCATTTTGGCCACCGTGCATCGACGGGAGAATTGGGGAGATCGGCTTCAAGACATTGCCGAGGGTATGAAAAGGGTTCTTGACCTTCATCCCGACACTGCTTTACTTCTGCCTTTGCATCGCAATCCAACCGTGCGAGAACCAATGCAGGCACTTTTGGGGAACCATCCGAGGGTGGTACTCACCGAGCCTCTCGATTACGACCGTTTGGTTGCTGCGATGAGGGCCTGCACGCTTCTGCTCACAGATTCTGGTGGGCTCCAAGAAGAAGCTCCTGCGCTGGGTAAGCCAGTTTTGGTTTTGAGACGGACCACCGAACGACCAGAGGCCGTTGAAGCGGGTACGGCCAAGCTGGTTGGTACCGATCCGGAGATGATCGTGACTGAGACAGCTTCCTTGCTTGATGATTCAAGCGCCTACGAGGCGATGGCACGTGCTGTCAATCCCTTCGGCGACGGTAAGGCCAGCGGTCGCATTCTTGAGGCAAGTTGTGCATTCCTGGGCGTCTGAGGCTGCCTTTAGTTCTTGCGGTCACTACCGCTGGTGGTTGAAGCGCAGCCTTGGGCAATGCGAGCGCACGTTGCTTTTCATTGGCTTGAATCCCTCCACGGCTACAGCGTCAGAGGATGATCCAACCTTGCGGCGGTTGCTGGGGTTTTGCCGCTCCTGGGGTTATGGACACCTTCTTGTTGTGAATCTATTTGCGCGGATCAGTCAATCCCCAGAGCTGCTTAGGCACTGTGCTGATCCGATTGGTGATGCAAATGATGATCAGCTTTTGACTCGGGCACGCCAGTGGTCTGAGAGCCCTAATTGGGACCTTTGGTTTGGTTGGGGGTGCGGTGGAACTTTGCGTCGACGTGATCTTGCCGTCCAGGCTTTGTTGGAGCGTCATCGCCAGAACCGCATCAGGAACATTCCTGATGCTCGCGGCCCTCTCTCGCTTGGTTTGACGCGTGAGGGGCACCCCTGCCATCCCCTTTACATGCCTGGCAAAGAGGTCCTTCGACCATTCAATTGGGCAAGTGGGGCAACTATCGGCCATCCTGAGTTGATGGACCTTGGCATTACGGTTCACTGATGACACGCACCCCACGCCGCTATGCGGTGTACCTCCATCTCTCCGGGGGGCAGACCGAAGAGGTTCATTTCCCTACTCTTGAGACGTTTCAGCAGTGGTATCAGGGCATCGTCAACGCCTCAGGCAGTGGGGGGTTCGTGAACGTACCGCTTAGCGAGCTCGATGGCGAGTATCTGGTGGTGCGTCCAGAGGCTGTGATCGGTGTGAGAGTGGAACCTCGGTTCGCAGCCCTCGATGACACCTGAGCGGTTAGGCCTGCTTTGGGGGATCACCGTCTTTGCAGGTGCCGGAGCTCGGATTTTGTCTGCTCTCTCTGGCCTTCCTGGTGTGGTGCTGTTGTTGCTATCTGGTCTGCTGATTGGTCGATCGGGCCTTGGTTTGGTTGAACCGCTGGATCTTGGTCAAGGACTTGAGACGATCGTTGGTCTGCTGGTGAGCCTTGTGCTCTTTGACGGTGGTCTCAATCTGCGCCTCCCTGGCGACACCATCAAGTCAACTGTGCTGCGCATCTTGCTGATCCGACTAGTGATTTCACTGGCCGCGGGTCTGTTGGCGGCGCATTGGCTGGCTGGTTTGGGTTGGTCAGTGGCAGCGGTTTACAGCGCCATCGTGCTGGCTACTGGTCCGACTGTTGTGACCCCGTTGGTGCAGCAGATCCGTTTAGCTTCTCCTCTGGGGGATGTCCTTGAGGCAGAGGGATTGGTGCTTGAGCCAGTGGGTGCTGTGCTGGCCTTGCTTTTGCTTGAGTTATTGCTGGGCGATTTGCATGGTTGGCGGGAGGTTGCCTTCGGGCTGCTGGCCCGCCTGGGTGGAGGCGTGTTGATGGGGGCTGCTGCTGGTTGGCTTCTGTCAGAGGGATTGCGACGTTTAAAACCGGACCCTTCGGTAGGGCTGAGGTTGCAGCTCACCTTGGGTGTGTTGTTCCTCTTGTACGCAGTTTGTGAATGGTTGTTGCCGGAGTCGGGCTTGCCGGCTTCTGTAGCAGCGGGGGTGGTGGTCGGTCGCAGGCCTGTTACCCAGTCCGATCAGCTCGATGAGTTGATCCGGGAGCTGGCCCGTCTTGCCATCACAATGTTATTTCCACTTTTGGCTGCTGATGTCTCTTGGGGTGAGCTAAGTCCGCTTGGCTGGGGGGGGGTCAGTTGTGTGCTCGTACTTATGTTGGTTGTGCGTCCTGTTGCTGTCAGCCTGGCGACGATTGGCTTGCCTCTTGATTTCAGGCAGCGATTGTTTCTTGGTTGGCTTGCACCACGTGGGATTGTTACGGCCGCAGTGGCCTCTTTGTTTGCGATTCGCCTTGAGCAGGCTGGGGTTTTAGGAGCCGGTCGGTTGCAAGGTTTGGTCTTTCTCACCATCCTGATGACGGTTGGCATTCAAGGCCTCACGGCCCAGCCGCTGGCCAAGGCTCTGGGTTTAATCGCTCCAGAAGATTCAAACGAAGACGACTGCTCAGAGACAACGACGCAGCCTGTTCAAGTCTTGCCCGATCCTGGCCAGTAATCCCCAAGTTGTGATTAGGTCTGGCCCTTGTAGGCGGCCTAGAAGCGCAGCCCTGAGGCTTTTCATGATCACACCTTTTTTGACGTTGGCAGCCTGAGCAGCATTCGTTAGCAGTTGTTGTGCTTGCTTGACATCAAAACCGTCCCAGGAAGTGCTATCCAGCTGATCGAGAAGATTGCTAAGGCCTGCCTTGGCTCCTTCCACGGCAAGTTGTTCCAGGCCATCAGTTTGCAGCGTTGGTTCTTCGAAAAAAGGGCGGGCTTGATCGACACCATCCTTGAGCAGTGTCAGCGATGGACCAAGCAGCTCGGCTAGATCCAAACACCAGTTTTCTTCTGGCAGAGCCCAGCCAGCATCAGACCAAAAGGGTTTGAGTTCATGCAACAGTTGATCTTTAGGCAAGTCATGTAGCACTTGAGAGTTGAGCCAGTTGAGTTTGTCCCAGTCAAACTTTGCTCCTGCTTTATTGACTCGGTCAAAACTGAAGACGGTTGCAGCTTGCTGAAGAGTGAATCGTTCGTCAGTCCCTTCGGGGACTGACCAGCCCAACAGGGTCATGTAGTTGGCCATAGCTTCGGCTGTGTATCCCATGGCTTGGAAGTCACTGATCGAGGTCACTCCATCCCGCTTGGAGAGTTTGCGTCCTTCAGAATTGAGAATGAGCGGGGTATGGGCGAATTGAGGTATTGGTAATCCAAGGGCCTCATAGATCAGCAGTTGTTTGGCCGTGTTTGCGATGTGATCTTCGCCGCGGATCACATGCGAGATACTCATGGCGGCGTCATCAACCACCACCACAAGGTTATAGAGCGGGTCGCCAATTTCCTTGGCTGGAGCCCGACGTGAGATCACCATATCGCCGCCCAAATCTGATCCCCTCCAGTGCATTGGACCGCGCACCAGATCCTTCCAACTGATGGCCGCATCATCATCGATACGGAAGCGCACCACGGCACTTCTACCTTCAGATTGGAAGGCGGCTTCTTGCTCGGGATTGAGATCTCGGTGACGGTTGTCGTAGCGAGGGGCCTGGCCCTGGGCCTTTTGTGTTTCTCGCATGGCCTCCAGTTCAGTCTCGCTGGCGTAGCAGCGGTAGGCCAAGTCAAGATCGAGCAGCTTTTGGATTGCTGCGCGATGGTCATCCACATGCTGGCTTTGAATGATGGGCTGTTCATCCCAGTTGAGGCCAAGCCACTTCAGACCTTCGAGGATGTTGGTCGTGAATTCAGGCTTGGATCGTTCTTTGTCGGTGTCCTCGATGCGCACGAGGAATTCTCCCCCCTGATGGCGTGCAAAGAGCCAGTTGAAAACTGCCGTTCTTGCCGTGCCGATGTGAAGTGTGCCTGTTGGACTCGGGGCCAGCCGAACGCGCACCTTCACAATGACTCTCAGGATTAGGAATAAGAACGGGACCGACGGGGTTCGAACCCGCAACTTCCGCCGTGACAGGGCGGTGCTCTAACCAATTGAACTACGGTCCCAGATGAGCTCAGGTCTAGTCGGGAGCTCGCCGCATGGAAGCTGACCTGTGTCGCTTATGCGACCAAGAAAGTATCAACCTCTGCCCTGCCTGCCGTCAACTCGCTGGCGTTGGTCTTGTGATCCTTTTGAGGATGGATTGATTCCAATGAAATTGAAGACTTCGGATCTGCTTTTTGGGTCGCTTGTTTTCGATGTGGAAATAAAGACATCCCTAGTGGCGTTGAAGGTAGGGAACTCAGATAGAGAGCAAATCGAGAGGTTGGAATCACTGTCCCTCTGGTTAGGGACGGAATCCTGCGGGTTCGATTAGGCGTACTTGGTTCCCGCGGGCTGTGAATTCGCGTCCCTGATCGCTTTGCACGACCACACGACCACCAGATTTGACTCGAATGACGCGTGCACGAACCCAACCAAGAGCGGCTGACTCGAGCACTTTGACGACATCACCAGGTTGAAGATCTAACTCCATTCTCGGAACGAGGAAACTGCAGGATGGGCCATCGGACGCGCCGTGGAGGACTTGAACCCCCGACATCAGGTTTTGGAGACCTGCGTTCTACCAACTGAACTAACGGCGCAAGGCGATGGACCCGTCGACCATCACAGAGGCGATGGCATTTGGATTGAACGAGGCCGAAACCTCAGCGGTCGAAGCGCTGCTTCACGCGGGTGGCCTTACCCACCCGTTCCCGCAGATAGAAAAGCTTCGCTCTACGAACTTTACCTCGCCGCTCCACCTTGATCGAGGCCACCTGAGGGCTATGCAGCATGAAAACACGCTCGACACCGATGCCTTGGAAGATCCTGCGCACGGTGATGGTTTCATGAATTCCGCCGTGGCGCTTTGCAATAACAACACCCTCATAGGGCTGGATCCGTTCCTTATTGCCTTCACTGATGCGTACTCCTACTCGGACGGTGTCTCCCACGTAGATGTCATTTAAATCACTTTTCTGCTGTGTGGCTTCGAACTCTTGGATCAGGGCGTCAGCGCTGAGCCTGACTTTTGTGGCACTTTTGCTTGTTACATCAGTCACCATGGCTGAGCTGTTCTCAATTGTTGTAGCCGTTTCAGTGTTGTCTTCGCTCATGGAGGTGTCTTTTGAATCCGCCGTCATCCCAGCTGCGGGTTAACTAGCCAAACAACAACTCTACCTGCTGATCATTCTTGCCTTGAGTAGTTTTGCCATTGCTTTGCGGTGAAAGCTCCTCAGTCGATGCTTGGCGATTGCGATGGCTCACAAGCTTTTTGGGAATTTCACTTAGTCAGGAAGCCTTCAGCAGCATTCTTGCGCCTGTGATCAGCATCCATAGCAATCAAAGGGCATGGCGTAGAACCTCCTTTAGCTCAGCTTTGGAGCAGGCCATTCATCTTTATTCAAGGTGGTCATTCCTAGCCAATGAGTTTGTTTATCGGACATCTCTGGCCAGTGCCGCAACATGGGATATGTGCTTCATGAAGTCATCTTGAGATCAGCAAAGAAATCACCACTCATGGACCCAGTAAGCCAGCGATGCGGCTAACAGGGTTGCTTGAAGCGGTTCATTCGCGCCGTTCCTAGTAGAGAGATTGATAGCGTGACCAATGGAAAGATGGAAGTCGGGCAGAGCCGATAACCGTTCACTTGATTTTTTATATCAGTTTTTCTTCAGCCCTATGAACCTCTTCGCTGATCTGCTCGCCTCAACTTCAGAGGCGCGCGCAACGGCTACAGGGCCTCGAATTCAACAGCGTCGAGGGGTGGAAATCAAGTCGTCAAGGGAGTTGGCGATCATGCGCAAGGCAAGCCACATCGTGGCCACGGTTCTGCGCGAGATCATGGAGATGGCCGAGCCTGGCCAGACGACTGCTGATCTTGACGTTTATGCCGAGCGCAGGATTCGTGAGATGGGCGCAACCCCTAGCTTCAAGGGCTATCACGGCTTCCCTGCCTCGATCTGCGCGAGCATCAACAATGAAGTTGTGCATGGCATTCCAGGCCCTAAGCGAGTGATCAAGTCCGGTGATCTTCTCAAGGTCGACACCGGGGCTTACTACGAGGGATATCACGGTGACAGTTGCATCACCATCTGCGTTGGGGAGGTGCCTGAATCTGGGCAGAAACTTAGTCGCGTGGCCCAAGAATCCTTGATGGCAGGGCTCTCTAAGATTCGAGCCGGCAACACTCTTCTTGATATCGCAGGAGCCGTTGAGGATCATGTCAAGGCTCATGGCTACAGCGTGGTGGAGGATTACACCGGCCACGGTGTGGGTCGCAACTTGCATGAAGAGCCTTCCGTTTTCAACTTCCGCACGGATGACCTACCCAACATCACTTTGCGTTCAGGGATGACTTTGGCCGTCGAGCCGATACTCAATGCTGGCAGTAAGGCTTGCCGCACACTTAAAGATCGCTGGACTGTTGTGACTCAAGACGGCAGTCTTTCGGCTCAGTGGGAGCACACCATCGTGGTCACCTCTGATGGCTGCGAAATCCTCACTGATCGGGGCGACTAAATGCTGGAGTTGACTTGTTATTGATTGTCTGTGGATCCACTACCTAACAATCGGGAATAAATCATTCGCCCTAGTTCGGTCAGGGGCATCAGTAGATAAGTGAGAGGGTTGGGGGTGACGATGATCAGATTGAGGCCAAGGTCGGCTTGTTGAACAATTTGGCTGGCTACTAGATCAGCAGACATTAATCCGATTGGATTGAGCTCTGAGCGGAAGGGGCCAAGTACAAGCTTGCGGATTTTGAAGACTTTGCGTTGATTCGAGGTGAGGTTGTTCCAGCGCAGGCTGACCAGCTGACCGATCAACCGCTTGCTGATTTCATAGGTGGGGCTGAGGGCTGGTTGGATTTCAGCTTCTGATGTGTTCACCCATAGCTCGCGGGGGCGTATGGATGGTTCTGCGTTGAGGGCGAGGCTTTCAAAGAGTTCCATTAAGCGCCAGCTGCTCAGAGCATTCACCTCTAAGGCCGCTTTGATGTCTTTCGGTGTCTGACGTCCCTGCGGGTTGATGCCGTGATTGAGCACGAGCACGTCAAGGCTCACAAGGGTGCTTTTGAGGGATGCTTCTTGGCTGCACTTCCATTGCACCCATTCCTGGGGTGCATCGTCTGATGGCTCTGCGGAGGGAATCGGTCCATGGGTCAATCCGATCACAACAGCCCCCCTGGAGCGCAGCTTTTGGGTTAGGGCCCTGCCAAGACTTCCACTGGCTCCAGTGATGCCGATACGGCAGTTTGACCAGCGGTTGTTGAGAGTTGTGATCTGTCCCATTTCTTCAGCTTGGGGCATCCTTTGGTGTGAGCTTCAAGTTGACTGACGTTGCCAATTCCCTCCGAAGCGGCCCAGTTGGCCTTGTTTGCACCCTATTGCGGTGGTCTTTCCAGGCAGGCTGCTCTGCAGCGTGCCCTGCGGCTCTTGGCTCAGAGTTCATTGAAAGGAGAGCGACCTCTTCAAGGTGGTCGTGTTCATCGCTTCACTTTTCGTTGGCAGGGAGCTAGGTCGCCACTGGAGCTGTGTTCTTGTCAGTTGTGTTTCCCAGACATCCAAGCTTTGACCTACACCTTTGATGTGTCTACGCATCAACTTGTGGATTGGTTGATGGACTGGCCTGAGTTTGGTGATCAGGGAGACCTGCCCAATCGATTCTGGAAGTGGCTGCTGTTGGGTTCTGAAGAGTCTGTGGGTGACGCCTAAATTGCTCAGCTATAGGAACACGGAGTCCACTGATGGGCAAGACCTTGCTGATTGGATCTTGTGAGCCATTCAGTGGTAAATCGGCGTTGGTTCTTGGTCTCGCTCGCCAGTTGATAGCGGCGAATCAGCCCATTCGCTTTGGGAAGCCTCTGGCCACGAGTGTGGAATGGGATCCCGCAGTTTCCCCTCTGCCCGAACCTTTAATTGATGATGATGTTCGTTTTGTTGGTGCAACCCTGGGTTTGTCTGAGCATCAGCTGATTCCCTCGTTGCATCTCTTGGCAAAGGCAACGGCTGATCACCGTTTGGCGATGTCTCAAATGGATGCTGGCAAAGGATTCGAGGACCTATGCAAACAGCTCGATCTGCATGCTCAGGGCCTCACCATTCTTGAAGCAGCGGGTAGCTTGCATGAAGGCCTTCTTTACGGTCTCAGTCTTGGTCAGCTGGCCCATGGCTTGGATGCCCGCGTCGTGCTGGTGCATCTCTGGCAGGACAGCCGCAGCGTCGATGCTTTGTTAGCGGCGAAGGAACAGCTTGGAGATCATCTGGTGGGCATCGTTTTGAATGCGGTAAAACCAGATGAAATTGATGATCTAGAAACCAATGTGGTGCCTGCCCTGGAGGCCCTTGGACTGGCGGTGTTCGGAGTGATGCCCCATTCGCCACTCTTGCGCAGCGTGACTGTGGGTGAGTTGGTTAGGCGCCTAGGAGCCCGGGTGATCTGTTGCTCTGAGCGACTTGAGCTTCTGGTTGAGACTCTCAGTATCGGTGCCATGAATGTGAATTCCGCCATGGAATTTTTCCGTCGTCGTCGCAACATGGCTGTGGTGACTGGTGCTGACCGCACTGATATTCAGTTGGCGGCCCTCGAGGCTTCGACTCAGTGCTTGATCCTCACCGGTGCAGGGCAACCTTTGCCGCAGTTGATTAGTAGGGCAGAAGAACTTGAGGTTCCTTTACTCAAGGTGGATCACGACACACTGTCTACCGTGGAAGTGATTGAGCAGGCCTTTGGTCATGTGCGACTGCATGAGGCCGTTAAAGCAACCTATTCCTTCCGATTGGTAGAAGAACACTGTGACTTGGACCGTTTGTTTGATGTTTTGGGATTGCCTATGCAGGGTCGATGACCACTGCTAGCTTCGATCCATCGTCATGGGGATGTCCTTGAGTCAGTCTCTGGATCTCCCTGACCTTGATCGGGTCGATACCCTTGCCCAAGAGCTGGCCCTCTTGCAGGACAAGGGCAAGCGCCGCATTGCCATGCTCGGCAGTCGCCATGTGCCGGTGGTAGCGATTCATCTTGTTGAATTGATGGCGCGCTCCCTTGCTCAAGAGGGTCATTCTCTGATCACCTCCGGTTCACAGGGGGTGAATGCCGCGGTGATCCGTGGGGTATTGGAGGCGGATGCCTCTTGCCTCACTGTGTTGCTTCCCCAGAGCCTTGATCGTCAGGCCCCTGAGATTCGCGATCAGCTCGACTCTGTGCTTCATCTCATCGAAAAACCTGAGCACGATGAGCTGTCGTTACCGATGGCTAGCAGTCTTTGCAATCAGGAGATCATCAGTCGTTGTGATCAATTGATTTGCTTTGCTTTCCATGACAGTGAGACGTTATTGACCAGTTGTCGCAGTGCTGAGGATATGGGCAAGGTTGTGAGTCTTTTGTTCTTTGATTGAGTTCAGCGACGCGGCAGTGGCAGAACCTGTAGTTGTGTGCCTTCACGGCCCATCACCACGACCTGATCACCGGCGTTTATTGGAGTCTCCAGGTCGATCGAACTGGCGGCCCAGCTTTGCCCATGCCAACGCACACGCCCATCTCCTCCAGCTTTGATTGGCGTCAGAACTTCGGCGATATCCTCGCGTTGGCGAAGCCCACCTGGACTGGGGTTGCGGCGGGCTGACCAACGAGTTAGCCAGAGAGTCCCTAAAACCGTGATCAGCAGGAAGAAGATCATCTGCACAATCAGTGGCATTGGAGTGATTGCAGTCAAAATCGATACCACTAAGGCCCCAAGCGCTGCGAACATCAGGCCATCGAAGCTCGGTTGAGCCAGCTCAATGGCTAGGAGTAGGCCAGCTACGGCGAGCCAGATCAGAGGAATCCAGGTGGGAGAAGGCAAGGGATAGGGCGCAGGGCTTTCTCTATCTACTTTGGAGAAGAGAAAGCTGTTTGGAAGGGCTTTGCCGTTGTTCGTTTACGGACCTAGGTTTTGACTACACAGGAAGAACATTGTGGAAGCGTTTCTTGGTTTGCCAGCTCTCTTGCTAGTTGCCTTGTTGGGAAGTGGCAGTGTCAAAATTACGAGTGGTGGAAGCTCGCGCTTGGTGGAGCGGCTCGGCAAGTTCGATCGTGAACTGCAGCCTGGCCTTTCTTTTGTTCTCCCCATGGTTGAAAAGGTGGTCAGTTACGAGTCGTTGAAGGAAAGAGTTTTGGATATTCCTCCTCAGCAATGCATCACTCGTGACAACGTGTCGATAGAGGTGGATGCGGTGGTTTATTGGCAGCTACTTGAACACTCTCGTGCTTATTACTCTGTGGATAATCTGCAGGCGGCGATGGTGAATCTCGTTCTTACTCAGATCCGAGCCGAGATGGGCAAGCTTGACCTTGACCAGACATTTACCACCCGTACAGAAGTGAACGAATGCCTTCTTAAGGAGTTGGATGAGGCCACAGATCCCTGGGGGGTC
This sequence comes from Prochlorococcus sp. MIT 1303, assembly GCF_001631965.1. NCBI lineage: Bacteria > Bacillati > Cyanobacteriota > Cyanophyceae > Synechococcales > Prochlorococcaceae > Prochlorococcus > Prochlorococcus sp. MIT 1303. The sequence goes on along the minus strand of NZ_LVHK01000043.1, from coordinate 58,723 downwards.
AAAGTCACGCGAGTGGAAATGCGAGATATTGTTCCATCGCGAGGGGTGCAGCAAGCGATGGAACAGCAGATGACAGCAGAGCGGGAAAAACGTGCTGCCATCCTTCGTTCCGAGGGCGAGAAAGAGGCTCAGCTCAATGAGGCTCGTGGTCAGGCTGAAGCCTTGGTATTAGATGCTCGCGCCCAGCAGGAAGCCCTGTTACTAGAAGCTGACGCCCAGGCAAAGCAGCAGTCAACCCTTGCTCGCGCCAAGGCGGAAGCCGCCCTGGAGATTGCTCGGGCTTTGGAGGCCAGCCCCAGAGCGGAGGAGGCTTTGAGGCTTTTGTTGGCTAAAGAATGGATGGCTATGGGCGAGCAGATGGCTGCTGCACCAGGAGGAAGTGTCTTGATGGTTGATCCTCAAAGCCCAGCTGCTTTGCTTTCGGCACTCAAGGCTTTTCAGAAATCAGATGGCTGAGTTTGGTATGGCTGTTAGCTAGCTGGTTTAGCTCTCAATCATTCGGCTAGGTCAGGGTTATTGGTCATGCGGTTCAAAGGGTTGTGTTTTGTGAGTGTGCGTGCTGGTTGCCTTGAGTTTTAAGCAGAGCAGCCATCCCTTGCTGCAGGATCTAAATCATGAGAAGCAACAAAAAAACCTTGCTGATGAAGCCGGGCCTTGGTGAGGGGACTTTTTCTCGTTATTGGATCGTGAGGGGCCATTCAACCCTCCCTGTTCGAGAGTTCTCACCATCTCCATATGTAGTAGTTGTTACTTGCCTTAGTGGCAAAAGAAGCCCCATGAGCAGTGTTTTTGCGCATGACAGATCCCTAAATAGTCACTACTCTCTTTGCGTGGCCGGGTGATGGGGATCAATCGGTTCCAGGAGAATGGAAACCTCAGGCTGATCACTGGGGGATTCTCGAGCGCTTCAATTGAGTTGGCTGAAGGATGCAAAAGCTGTTTTGTTGGGCTTAGTTCTCAGGCTTTCTTATCTCTGGCAGATGTTTTAAACATCGCTCTCAGCAGTAATGCGCTTCGCCTGGATGTTGGCCAAGCAACCGAGAACGACCGGGTGAACGGTGAGGAGGGAGTTGCGCTAAGGAAAATGCTGAGTTCCTCAACACAAAGGTTCTCGAGGCTGTGTCAATACCGTTATTGGGTTGATTGATGGTAGAGACCTCTCTGTTTAGAAGCGGACTGTGTATCAGGCAGTGGTGAAGGGATTGATCCACTTCTTGCAATCCCTGGGGCGATCGGAATTCCGCAGCGCCAACGCCTCCTTCGCTTGATTTGAGATGGACGACCCAAAGAGAGATCTGGAAAAATTCCAGCAGGAGATTGATGAAGCGCAGGCCAAGGTCCGCAGGGTCAGCGAAGGAGGCTCATCTGTGATCAAGAAGCCCGCGAATTTGAATGTGGTTCTCGTGGTTGCCTGCGGACTTGGAGTGATTGCCGCTGGTGTTCACTTCGTTGGCCAGATGACCGATCAGCATCGTTTTGCGTTGATGACTGGGATGGGTGGCGCTGGAATTGGCTTGGTTGCAGGCTTCGCTATCGGGGCAAACCGCAAAGAATCCTGAGCCTTTCGCCCATACGAGCAAGATCAGTCCGAGTTGGGCCTGGTCTTGCTGAGATGTTGGGTAGGTTGAGCTCAGAACCGTTTCTAGATATGGCGACCTATTCCTTTGATGTTGTCTCGGATTTTGATCGTCAGGAGTTGGTGAATGCGTTGGATCAGGTCCGTCGGGATGTTGGACAGCGCTACGACCTTAAGGATTCAAATACTGAGATCGAGTTAACAGAGAGCGAAGTGTTGATCACCACTGCCAGCGATATGACGTTGAAGGCGGTGGAGGACGTGCTGCGAGCTAAGGCCACCAAACGAAACCTCTCGCTCAAAATCTTCGATTTTCAGACGCCGGAGGCGGTTGGTGGCAGCCGGGTGAAGCAGGCAGTGAAGCTGCGCAAGGGTTTAAGCCAGGAGATCGCCAAGAAGTTGAGTAAGTCCGTGCGCGATGAGCTCAAGAAGGTGACCGTGGCGATTCAAGGAGAGAGTTTGCGGATCACCGGTAAAAACAAGGATGATCTGCAAGCAGCGATTCAGTTAGTCAAAAGCAAGGAAGATGATTTAGATGTGCCGCTTCAATTTGAAAATTATCGATAACGAAATGCTCTTGAGAATGTTGCTGTGTGTATAGTAGGGGCAGTAAAATTCTTTGCTTAAGTATTGGACATGAATCATTCGAAGGGGCCGAAAATATTTAATCAAGGCATAAGGCTTGCGCTTGCTCTGAGCATGACTTGTCTTATGGCTGAGAAGTCTATGGCCAACCAGTTTGGTAGTCAGAAATTTGGGATTAAGGAGTCTACAATTGAATCCATCCATGATGCTTTTAAAGAGAGAGAGATTGATTGTGAGCAATTAATTCAGAGCTATTTATATCGAATCAAGAAGTATAATTTCAGCCTCGAAAGAGGAGCTCCGCTTAATGCATTTGTTGCACTTAATCCGAATGCAGTCAGGCAGGCAAAGGCTTTGGATAGGCATTTTAAACAAAGCAATAAATTGATTGGCCCTTTGCATTGCATCCCGGTTGCTGTTAAAGATAATATTGATACCGTTGACACTCCTTCCACTTCTGGGTCGTTGGCTTTGCTTGGCTCTCAGCCAATCAGTAATGCTTTTTTGGTTAATAAATTACGAGCCGCTGGCGGCATCATTATTGGTAAAGCCGCTATGGATGAATTTGCTTCTGGTGGGGAAGGAATTAGTGGTCGTAGCGGAAGGATTGGCAATGCTTATGACCCTAATCAAAATTCCGGTGGCTCAAGTGGAGGCTCTGCGGTTGCGGTGAGTGCGAACTTTGCTGTGTTGGGGATCGGCACGGACAACAGTGGCTCGGTCAGAGTGCCTGCAGTCTTCAACGGGGTTTATGCCATTCGCCCAAGCACGGGGCTGATTAGTCATTCAGGAATTCTCCCGAGAGGCAACCTCGATGGAGTAGCAGGAGTGATGGCAAGGTCGATTCCTGATCTTGCTCTTGGCCTTGCTGCGATAGCAAGCACATCTGATCCTGATGATCATTTTACGAAACAAGTACCGCGCACAGATTCTTATGCAAATAATTTAAAAACTGCTTCCCTTGATGGAAGGCGAATTGGCGTGATTCGCAGTGTTGCAGGCAATGAGGTCTTTGACGCCACCGACAAGACTTCAATGGCTCTATTCAATCAGGTCAAAGCCAGGCTTGAGAGAAAGGGTGCATCACTTGTTGCAATCAATCTGCCGTTATTCGACACGAACAGAGACAATAATATGGCGGGCGAGGCGGAAGATATTGATCAATACCTAGGTTCTTTTGCGTCGACCAGAAGGAGCCTTCAGGACATATGTTTATCTGGTCGCACACGGCTAGGCGAGAAAGCCTGCATAGGGTATATGGAAAGTATTGCGCCAAAGTACAGCGATCGATATGATTCTGCGTTAAAGACTTTTGAGAAGAATAGAAACTATGTAGAGGGATTGATGCGAGAAGATAGCATTGATGCTTTGCTAATGCCACTTAGTTCTTGGCAACCCCCAAGCTATTACGATGATATGTATCGCACAGCAACAACGGAATCGCCGGTTGCATCAAACTCCGGATTGCCGGCAATTGCTTTAATTGCTGGTTGGACATCGGCAACTCCAGTAATGCCGATCGGCTTTGAATTGATTGGTTTTCAATATGGAGAGGGGGATTTGATCGGCCTTGCGCAGGCTTATTCTTCTGGTCTTCCAGACAGGCCTTTGCCTGAAGTGAACGCAGGTAATAATGATTCTCCTTTCGAGGATATTTGTGTTCAAGGAATCAATTACTTTATTACTCAGGCTGGTTGGCATAGTTATAAGCAGTTCCTAAAGGATGCTAATGGTCAGAATATTAAGCCAGCTGCTTATCAAAGGTTTTTTGAGCAGCAAACGCAAAAATTCGCTCAGGCAAATCAACAGTCTGTCCAAGCTTGTGAATAACTGCTCTACTTGTCCAGCTTTTTCCTGTTCTTGAGAGGCTTCTGCTCCGCGAACACAGGCAGAATTAGGGCTTGCTATAAAACGAGAATTGAATTAACTCTCGATTCTCAACTTTTAGTTCTAGATGTAGCACCTTGGCTTCGGCTCGTTTGTATTTACGCAGGAGAGCTGTAAGAACAGCTCTCTATTCTCGTTGTCTGTTCAAGCCACTGCGGCAAAACTCTCGCGGAATGCCTTCAGGGTGGTTTCGATGTCTGCTTCGGAATGGGCAAGGGATGTGAAGCCTGCTTCGAAGGCACTTGGGGCTAGGTAGATCCCCCTTTCGAGCATGGCCCGATGCAGCTTGCCGAAGAGTTCGGCATCGGTTGCTTTGGCATCTTCGAAATTCCGTACTGGGCCTTCGCAAAGGAAGAAGCCGAACATCGCACCGATGCTGTTGCCCGTAATGGGAACCTCTGCTGCTTTGGCTGCTTCGAGAATGCCGTTAATTAAGCGCTCCGTTGTGCTTTCTAGGCGCTCATAGGTGCCTTCTTGCTTGAGTAGCTCAAGGGTCTTGATGCCAGCAGTCATGGCCAGCGGGTTGCCACTCAGCGTGCCGGCTTGGTACATGGGGCCTGCGGGGGCCACCATCTCCATGATCTCAGCTCTGCCGCCATAAGCACCAACGGGGAGCCCACCACCGATCACTTTCCCCATGGTGGTTAGATCAGGCGTGACGCCAAAGCGGGCCTGAGCACCTCCGTAGCTGATGCGGAACCCGCTCATGACTTCATCAAACACAAGCAAGGCTCCGTGTTCACGGGTGAGTTCTCGTAAACCTTCCAGGAAACCAGGCTCTGGAGTAATGAATCCGGCATTTCCTACGACCGGCTCAAGGATCACCCCGCTGATTGCGTCAGGATTCTCGGCAAACAGCTCTTTGACTGCCTCGAGATCGTTGTAGGGCGCAGTGAGGGTGTTACTGGTGGTGCTGCGGGGCACCCCTGGTGAGTCGGGTAGACCGAGAGTTGCCACCCCGGATCCAGCTTTCACCAAAAACATGTCGGCGTGGCCGTGATAGCAGCCTTCGAATTTGATGAGCTTGTCGCGGCCAGTGAATGCGCGCATGAGGCGCAGTACAGACATGCAGGCCTCAGTGCCGCTATTCACAAAACGGACCATCTCGACGCTGGGCACGGCGTCGATCACCATTTCAGCCAGTTGATTCTCTAGCTCACATGGGGCACCAAAGCTTGTGCCCTTTTCAAGCGCATCTTGTAGAGCAGCGATGACTTCTGGGTGGGCATGGCCGCAGATTGCGGGCCCCCAGCTGCCGATGTAGTCGATGAAGCGATTGCCATCGACGTCCCAGGCGTAGGCACCCTTTACGCGGTCAAACACGATCGGTTGACCGCCTACGGAGCGGAATGCTCGCACTGGAGAACTAACGCCACCAGGCATTAAGCGCTGGGCGGCGCTGAAAATCGCCTGGGAGCGGCTGGTGTTCAAGGCTGAAGCTGTCACAGGGACCGAAGCCAAGTGGCTGATATGAACCGTTCGCCATCTTGACCCAAAACGGTCAGAAGCGGATGAACTGTGTCAGGCCATCCGTTTACTTCTGGTTTTGCTGCCTAGGTTATTGGACAGATGCGCGGGCATGGTGTCCCACGACTGGACTGCTCTAGACAGGGACTTAAGGCGATTTTTGCCGAAGAAGTCGGTGGTCTCCAAGCGGCAAGAGTTGCTCGTTTACGACTGTGACGGGTTAACCATCGATCGTCATTGTCCTCCTTTGGCAGTGTTGCCCGAGACCACTGAGGAGGTGTCACAGATCTTGGCTTGTTGTCATCGCCATGGCATCCCTTTTGTCGCTAGGGGTAGTGGTACGGGGCTCTCGGGAGGTGCATTAGTCGAGCAAGAGGCGCTGTTGGTGGTGACCAGTCGCATGCGCAGGATCCTTTCGATGGACCTTGATAACCACACCATTACGGTGCAGCCAGGAGTGATCAATAGTTGGGTGACTCGGGCGGTCGCTGGCGAAGGGTTTTATTACGCCCCTGATCCTTCCAGTCAGGTGGTGTGCAGCATCGGCGGCAATGTGGCCGAGAACTCAGGTGGTGTGCACTGTCTCAAATATGGCGTCACCAGTAATCATGTTCTGGGGCTTGAAGTAGTGCTTGCTGATGGCACGGTGACCCTCCTCGGCGGTGGATTGTCGGAGCATGCGGAGCTCGACCTGCGTGGGGCATTTATTGGCAGCGAAGGCACCCTGGGGATCGCCACAGCGATCACTCTGCGGCTCTTGCGGGCGCCGCAACATGTGACTGTGCTGCTCGCAGATTTCCCCACCATGGAGTCTGCTGGCGAGGCGGTCTGCCAGGTCACCGCCGCCGGAGTTTTACCTGCGGGTATGGAGATCATGGACAACTTCATGATTAATGCAGTCAATGATCTGTTTGGCTTCGACGAATACCCTCGTGATGCCGCGGCTGTGCTGCTGATTGAGCTCGATGGTCAGTCGGCGGAAGTCACTGTGGCCGCAGATCAGGCCAGTGGACTTTGTAGCAAGGCAGGAGCGAGGACCATTCGTCGAGCAGAAGAGGCTGCTGACCGTGCCTTGCTTTGGAAGGGACGCAAGTCAGCATTTGCTGCGGTTGGGCAGATTTCACCCACCTATTACGTGCAGGACGGTGTCGTGCCACGCAGCACTTTGCCGAGGGTGCTGACGGCAATAGAGAGGCTTAGTCGAGAGTATGAGTTGCCGGTGGCCAATGTTTTTCATGCTGGCGATGGCAATTTGCATCCTTTAATTCTCTACAACGCAGACACGCCTGATGTGGAGTCTCGTGTTCGGGATCTGGGGTCAGCCATTCTGCGTGAGTGTCTTGATGTTGGCGGCAGCATCACTGGTGAACATGGGGTTGGGGCTGATAAGCGCTGTTATCTCGATTGGATGTTTGCAGCGGATGATCTGTCCACAATGAAACTGCTACGAAGAGCCTTCGATCCAGATGGACGGGCCAATCCTGACAAAATTTTCCCCACTCCAAAAAGCTGTGGTGAGTCGGCTCGGCGCCAGGTCATCTTGACTTCAGAAGGTCTTGAGATGCCTTCAGAAGCCAAGGCATTCTGACTGCTCCGGAGGTGAATCCTTGACTGCGACTATTGCCTTAAATAGCCATGTCCTTCAATTGCTTAACAGTTCCGACATCTCCTCATCGTCATCAGTTGGAGGCCAGTTGAGATCTACGGTTACCGGGGCATGATCACTAGGCTTTTCATGGCCCCTTAGATGCTTGTGAATCACACAGCTTCTGGCCTGACTGAGAAGCTCATCGCATAGGTAGATGTGATCAATACGCCAACCCTGATCACGGTCCCAGGCACCACTTCGATAGTCCCACCAGCTCCAATGGTTGGCATCTGGTTCGAACACGCGGAACACGTCGTGGAGCCGGTCTCCTAAAACCTTTAGAAGAGCCTCTCTTTCAAGCTCGCTAGCCATAATCCCTCCCGTTAGTCGTTCGGGATGATGAATGTCTCTTGCTTCCAAGGCGATATTGAAATCCCCAACGAGGCAGAGGGGTTCATCCCGTTTCGCTTGTGCACTCAGATAGCGGTTTAGGCAGCTCAGCCATTCGAGTTTGTAGGGATATTTCTCCGATTTCAGAGCGGAACCGTTGGGAACGTAGACATTGACGATACGAATGTTGTTAACGAGCGCGCTGATGACGCGCTTTTGCTCTCCCAGTTGCAAGGCTTCGGCATCCTCTGGGAGCTCACCAGTGAAGCCCCGGCGCACATCTTCGAGAGGTTGACGGCTAACGATTGCAACGCCGTTATAGGCCTTCTGTCCGTGAAAGTGCACTTGATAGCCCTGAGCTTCAAAGACCTCGTGAGGGAACAGCGGATCATCCACTTTGGTCTCCTGGAGGCAAAGCAGATCGGGTTGGGCATCCTGTAACCAAGCTTGCACCTGATCGAGGCGGGTGCGAATTGAGTTGACGTTCCAGGTAGCGATCTGCACAGGTCATGGAAATCTGACCATGACAATTAGCATTAGCCTTACTGAACTTGGGGATGCGTCATTGATCAACCGAGCCCCCTTAGGTCTTAATCCCTTTTGCAAGCTTGGTTTGGCTGCACTGCCAATTGCCTTGCTCAGCCTGACAACAGTTGTCGATCGTGCTGAAGCACAGCTTTCAGGTGACTATCAGACACCTCAGGAGCGTGATCTTTACAACACCGTTCCGGGGAACGACGACAAAGGAACAATTCTCGATGCCACCAATCCGATGGACCTTATGAATCGTTTGCGAAGGTCCACAGCAATGGACGATGCCACAGTTCCTTCTGATGCAATCGATGCAGCCCTCAAGGCCCTGGAATTGGAGAGTTCTGAGGCTTCGGCGAATCAGCCCTGAGGACACTGTTTGAACCTTTTGTGCGGATTGAGTTAAGCCTCCACTGACTCGCCAGGCCATCAATCAGGGGATCGGCTTCCCCTGGTTTTTTACGGCGTTCTCTAGCTTCTTGAAGCAGAGTTTGTGCTTGCTGGTCTTGGCCTTGCTCCTGCCGCATGAGAGCAAGAGCGAGCAAGGGACGTGCATCTGTTGGTGACTCATTCGATAGAACGCGATAGAGCGCAGCTGCAGCCTTGGTTTGTCCTGTCTGGCGCTGCAAATCTGCCAGGAGAAGCCCTATGGGTATGCGCTTGCCTTTCGTTTTGGACTCAAATCTCTTTTTGAGTTCAGCAACGGCGGCTTTTTCTCTCCCGGCCTCTAGGTCAAGCAAGATCTTTAGTTGCAGGACCTCGAGGTTGTGAGGCTGGACGGTCATTAGCTGGTTGATGTCCTTCCGGGCTCCATCGCGATCTCCCTGTTCGCGCTTGAGTTCCGCGAGCATCAACTTCCATAACCAGGTTTTTGGCTGCCTGGCCATTAGCAGTTCAATTTGGGTCATTGCTTCCTCGTTGCGGCCTAGGACCAGCAATCGCTCCAGCAGCTTCTGCTGTTCTTCTGTGTTCAGATCACCATTATTTTGTTGATCTAGCAGATCTTTCACCTGCCGATTGAGGATCTCCCGATTTCCTAGAGCTCTTGACTCAGGTGCGATCAATTGCGCTCCAAACCAGGCCAGTGCTGAGGCGGTCATGAGCCCAGTGATCAGAAGGATCATCCCGCGGGAGGGCAGAATCCTTTCGGGCTTAAGCACTTCAGCGAGCAGAAAATTACCTGGTCAGTCTGGGACGGTTCACGAATGCTGGCTAGATTTCCAATTGGGCCAGTGGATGCCCTTTTTTTCAATGCGCGACCATCCGATTCCTGCGGCCACTGAGCCGTTGCAGTACAGGGCCATCGGTGTCGTAAGAGGCACTTATCGGCCTCAAGATTCTGAGCAGTTCACTCGAGGTTTCCTGGTGGATTCTGAAGGGGTTGAGATTGAGGCTGTTGTCCTAGGCCGGGTGCTCACCTTGATGCGTCGTCATCTGGCAATGGATCAACCTCATCTATGGGTCGTCTATCCACGCTGCCGCGAAGCGGATCATCTCCATCTACAGATCTCTGGAATCTGGGAGCCCAGCACCCTGAAACAAACCTTGCTTGATGAAAGTGATTCAGAGTCTTCGAGTGATTCCAGCTTGGAACTTGAAGATCAGCTTCCTCAAGGGGACGACTACTTTTCTATTCGTGGTGAATTGATCTATACCAGGCCTGAAACCGGTGACCTAGTTTTGAAGGTTCGCCAGAAGCCTAGGGCTGATGGCAGTAGACCATTGCCGTTCAAATTGCAATTAAAAGGGGATGTGCCCCTCAGTAACCTGCGTCATTTTGTGAGCTTGGAGGTGCGACGTCGTGGGCAGCAGCTTCACCTTGAAGACTATGAAGTGATGGGGCCGATGCCTACTCGCGGTGGCAAGGGGCGAGGCGGAAGAGGTTCCCTTGTTCGAAGGGATGGACGCGGTAGCCAGCCCAATAACTGAATGTCGTTGATCCAACCTTTCTGCTTAAGCCTTGGTGTTAGATCCTTCGCTGCATTGGCTGTCTATCTAGGCGTAGTGATTGCTATTGGTTTGGCTGTCGACAAGCTGTATTGGCAGTCTGTTCATGTTTGGTTTGGTCAGTTTCCCAAGGGACTCCCCCAGGGGCAATGACGGCCCTGTTTGTTGACTGCCCAACTGGTCTGGCTGGTGACATGCTCCTGGCCGCATTTTTGGATCTGGGTGTGCCTCGGGCCGTGATTGAGGCTCCCCTTGCAGGACTTGGCCTTGAGCAGGGGTATGCCCTTACGGTCGCAGAGGACCGCAGCGCCGGCTTGAGGGGCCTGAGGTTATCCGTCGAAGGGCTCGAATTGGAGCCTCCTCATCGGCTTTGGCATGACATCAGAGCGCTGATCATGGAGGCTGATTGGCCAGAACCTTTGCGCGCCAGGGTGTTGACGGTGTTCAAGGCTTTGGCGGAAGCAGAGGCTGCGGTTCATGGTCACCCCATCGAGCAGGTGCATTTTCATGAAGTGGGCATGATCGATGCTTTGGTTGATGTGGTGGGCGTTTGTGCGGCTGTTGAGCACTTGGCTCCCGAACAGATTGTCTGCGCCGTACCTCCGGCGGGGCGAGGCAAGACGGCCACAGCTCATGGATTCTTGCCGGTTCCGGTCCCGGCCGTTTTGGAACTAGCCCGAAGACATCAAATCTGCCTCGAGGTTGGTGATGACCTCCCGGCTTGTGAACTCACCACACCGACGGGGCTTGCCTTGATGGCTGTGCTGGCAGAGCGCTTTGGTCAGCCTCCCTCGCTAAGAATCAAAGCGATTGGCGTGGGTTTGGGACACCGCACTCTTGATCGCCCAAACATCCTGCGAATCTGTGAGCTCGATGGTTTCGCGAGAGAGCGATCTGAAGAAGAGATGGCTGGTTTGAGATGGCAGCCGGTGGTTGTGCAGGAAGCCTGGATTGATGACGCCACGCCTGAGGACGTTGCCGTTTTCAGTGATCAGTTGCGGGATGCCGGAGCGTTGGATGTTGTTTCTGAGCAAGTGCAGATGAAAAAAGGTCGCCAGGGGGTCAGTGTGAAGGCATTGGTGACTGCTGAACAGGCCCCTGGGTTGCGAGTGGTGTGGTTCTCTCAGGGCACGACTCTGGGGTTGCGGGAACACTCTCATGGGCGGTGGTTGCTGCCTCGTCGTGGGGGGTCCTGTCCCACGCCATGGGGCTCAGTGCGTGTCAAGCAGGTACGGCGACCTCAAGGGATCCTCACTGTCAAGCCGGAGCATGACGATCTCCTTCGCCTCAGTGTTGAGACGGGCCATTCTCTGGAGGAGTTACGCCGTGAAGTGTTGTTGGCTTCGGAGGATTTTGTCGCAGATGAAGATTGGACATGGTGATCTCAGGCTTGATTCGCCATGGGCGGGGTTTGAGGTTTTGGCTGGGCAAGGTGGCTCTCCCAGGTGGGTTTCGCCTCTGGATCACGCTCGCAAGTCTTGCCTTTGTGGTGGTGGCATTGGTCAGCCATGGGGCACAGTTGCGTCAGCTTTCCCTGAGTGGCCTGGCCTGCTGGTGGCTGGTGCTTGGCGTGGGCATCAGCTGGTCGAGCCTCGTGGTGAATGCACTCGCTTGGCGAGTGTTGGTGGGTTGGTTGGGCCATCGACCCAGGCAAATATCACTGATTCCCCTTTTCCTGAGTAGCAATCTGCTCAAGTATCTGCCTGGTGGGATCTGGCATTTGGTTGAGCGAATGCGGGTGCTAAGGCCCCATCTGGGGGCCGGGCCTGCATTGGCTTCTGTGTTGCTCGAGCCCTTGCTCATGGCCGTAGCGGCCCTGCTTTGGGTTCCCTTCGGAGGTTGGCAGTCTGGCCTGGCGATGGCCTGTTGCTTGCCATCAATGTTGTTGATACCTCGCTGGAGAGAGCCCCTGCTCAGACGCTTAGAACGTGCCAAAGCCAAGCAGCTCGATCGGGTTGATGCGGGTTTGGTTGGTGTTGTTTCAGCAGAATCATTGGGCAGTGGACGAGACGACTACCCCTGGAGTTCGCTGGCGATGGAGATGCTCTTCGTGGCGTTTCGCTTTGCTGGATTTTGGTGTTGTGTGATGGCGTTTTCGCTGAGCACCAGCTTGGCGATGGGGGAATGGTTGGCAGCGTTTGCCTTGGCTTGGACTGTGGGCTTGGTCGTTCCTGCAGCGCCTGGAGGGCTAGGGGTTTTTGAAGCCACTCTTTTGTTGCGAGTGGGCTCTGAGGTGCCGGAAGCGCCCTTGTTAGCGGCGGTGCTCTGCTACAGGCTGATCGCAACGATTGCCGATGGGCTTGCCGCTGCTGCGGTTGCGGGGGATCGTGCGTTATTGAAGCGACAGACGGTGCATTAGCGAGACAGACGGCGCATGCAATGAGGTGATGAGATGTCTCAGTTTTCAAAAATTAAATTGTCTATAAAATCTGAAACCCTTATTGATGATGTCAGATTAGCGACAGTATTGATAAATCTTGCGGCTCTAAGCAGAGCGTTCTCTGTGTTGTTGAGTCGAGACTAATCGGGGTGCCTTGTTGCTCGACATGGTTTGATCTTTACCCTTTCTGCATGGCTGAAAAGGCTGAGTCAAATTATCGGAATCAATGGCACTTCTTGTTGCGAAGTTGCTTGATCCTTGCGTTAGAGAGTGTTGGAGAGATTCTGGTTTCTTGGGGCATTCTAGGGGTAGAATTTCGCTTAATGACTGTCAATCTATGAAATCATGGCTGGAGGCTAAAGCCTTAAAAGAGAGGATTCTGGGCTAAAAAATTCTCTTTTCGCTCAGAGAATAGCAACTTGCTAATTCTCTTTTATGCAGTGGCTCTTACACTTTGCTCATCATCGCTTCTGGCGAAAATTTTCAATTTACTTGTATTAGTTTGCACCGTAAGAAGTTTTCTGAAATCTTCTTATGCTCGTAAATTTCGCTAAGCACCGGTTCATTGTGAACATAAATGTGTATTGAATGCATCACACTGTTGCTAGCAAAGAAACTGACCATGGATGTTCTTGACCTTTTTCCAAGGTCCATCCTCAAGGGGGAGCTTGAACCCTCAGTGCTCAGCAGCCTGCAGAGCCTTGCGGCTCAGGTGCTCGCGAATCCAGAAAACAGCCCTGATGCATCGGCGAAGCTGGCTGGGCAACTCAACCAACAAAGAGAGCTTGCTCTCAATCAACTAGAAGTTCAGAATTTTTGCAATCAAGCTGTCTTGCCTGGTTGTGAACGTTGGATTCGTCATGTGATTGATCGGCAACCTCCGCAAGGACGTGGCCCATGGATACCAGGCCGCTATCGGCTGCAGATGGTGGATGTTTGGTTGAACAGCCAACGTGCTGGTGATTACAACCCTACCCATACCCATGGTGGAAGTTTTTCGGGTGTTGCATTCCTGCAAGTGCCATCTCAGATCAGACCAGAGAGTTTTGATGGTCAGCTTTGTTTTCATGGCCCTGAGGAATGGCACATCCAAAGTTTTCGCACGGGAATGGCGCACTATGTTTTGCCAGTGCCAGGTGAGTTTTATGTTTTCCCGGCATGGCAACCTCATTCTGTGATGCCTTTTCGAGGTGAAGGAGAGCGCTGGTCATTGGCTTTTAATGTTTTGGCATTGCCTAAGACAAAGGATCAGCCCAAGCCACAGGATCAGCCCACCACCTCTCAGATTAATCGAAACGTGTCCCTTTCATCTCAGAGAGCTGAGGTGAAAGGGTTTTAGCTAATTTTGTGGTTGAAAAATCAATGCTTTACCTTGGTCATGAACAGTTCCAATAGTCTGGAGAGGATTGACTCATGCCCTGCAACTTTGCTAAAAGAAAAGACGCTTAGTCGTTGCCTGATATCAGAGCCAATAGCTGCAAGTGTAAGCAGCAGAGGCTCCATGTATTAATAGTCTCGAAGCAGTTTAAGCCACGTTCAATGTATAGGTCTAAGAGAGAGCTTGCTTGATTGCGTGTTTAGCCAAGTGGGGCATTAGTTGTATACCAAATTGGCGAACCCATTTCAACTGTAACCCCGACTAATCGCAGAGCAAGGAAAGCGGCAAGACCAAGAAATAGGCGTATTAGAAGCACATTATTGTATTTTTCCATAGACTGGTCTTCAATCAAAAGATGCCAATATCTTAGTCCTCGCATGCTGCTAATCTCGTATCAAATAAGTGATTTATTTGTAGCCAGTGTTGTGGAGGAGAGGCTTTTTTGTCTGTCGAGTCTCTCTTCGCAACTCTCGCTTGTTGTGAGTCTGTGGTTTTGAATGGGGTATGCCTTTCTGAAACCGACCCAAAATTCTTGTTGAAGATCATTTGAAGTATTGAAAACTAAGTGAGTGGTTCTTTGCTTAAAGGAGGCTTTTTTCGTTCCCCTTGATCGAGCCCTGGGACCAATGCCAGCGAAGCGATTAATCCGAGAGCGATGATAATCAGTGCTGGCAAGATGGATTCCGCCATGCGTTCATCTGCGGCGTATTGGTACAGCCGTACAGAAAGGGTGTCGAAATCAAAGGGTCTCAGGACAAATGTGAGAGGTAGTTCTTTAACCGTGTCGACAAAAACCAAAAGTGCTCCTACCGCTAGGGGACCTTTCAGCAAAGGCAGATGAACGCGTCGAAGCACCTCCTGCCATTGACAGCCAAGTCCAGTAGCGGCTTCATCCAGGCTTGGGGAGAGGCGCTCGAAGGCAGCGTCGAGTCCTCCTTTTGCAACTGCCAAGAAGCGATCGCTATAGCCCCACAGCAGCAGCAGAATCCATGCGAGGTTCCATGGAGCACCGTTGAATGGCATCAGCGCAATGGCCATTACAGCTCCTGGAATGGCATAACCAATACCTGCCATAAATGAGAGGTTGCCCATCCAGCGCGTTGATGACCAACGCTTGGCGATTGCAAGGATCAGACCTGCTACCACGGCCAGGCTTGCTGCTGCCAGCCCAAGTCCAAGACTGCGTTCTGTCAGTGGGATTAGATCAGGATCTATCCCTTGTTCGAGTTGATCGAGATTGAGGATGGCCCACAGCAGGGGCACACCCAAAGTGATCGTGGGAGGAATCAGGGCTAGGCACTGAGCGCACAGGGCTCGTACACCGTGCAGCTGCCAGGCTGGCGAATCGCCACCAGCGACACCCTCTGTCCAGCGGCGGCTTCGTCGTCTCAGTCTGCGTTCATACCCCACCAGTGACATCACGATGATCAGCGCGATCATTGCTAGTCCAATGGCACCGGCAGGATTGCCTTCCATTTGCCAGGTCTCAACGATGCCAGCTGACAGGCTTGGGATGGCGAGTAGTGCTACGGCCCCGAGTTCATTGACGACTTCCATACCCATCAGGGCAATCCCGGCACCAATCGCTGGCAAAGCCATGGGTAGAGCAATGCGTCGAAAACTGTTCCACGGTCCAACCCCAAGACTGCGGCAGGCTTCCAGTTGGCGGCGTCCGCAGATTGAAAAGCTTTCAGTGCTGAGGAGAAAAACGTAGGGATAGGTTGTCAGCGCCATGATCAAAATCCCCCAGCCCATGCCATGAATTCGTACGGCATTGCGACTGCCAAGGTCGATCAGGATGGCCGAGAGTAGGTAAGCGGGTGTGGCGAGGGGCAATAGCTGAGCCACTCGTAGGGCTCGACGTCCTGGGAAGCGGCAGTTTGCTAATAACCAGCCGTTTGCAGTTCCCAGTAGGCCACCCAATAAGGATGTCCCGATGAGCAGAGTCAAGGTCCCTTGAATCTGTTGTGGGCCATCGACTCCCAGGCTGGCCGATCCATTGATGAATCCCTGCAGTGCTTCACGGATCAGACCAATCAGAGGCCAGAGAGCAAGCACAGCAAGCAGAATTGCCATGCTGTTGAGAAGCAGGCGGTCTGGTTGCCAATGGCGTTTGCGCAGGCGGTTCGAGCCGTAGCTTGACGGGACGGCGTCTTGGGTCATCAGGCGATCAATCTCAACCGTTAGAGGCCATCAGGGAGAAGGTTTTGATGTTGAGCAAGCGAAGTTGGGTGGCATTGGCAGAGTTCTGCAGCGGTGAAGACTTTTTTCTGCATGACCTCAACTGCGTTCAACAGCATTGTGAGTCACGACATTCTTTTTGCTCTGCGATGGCTTTGAAAGTTGGCCTGCAGCTTCTTTTTGTGCTCGAGTTCCCTTCCCGCTTGTTGATTGAGGGGTAGTTTTCTAGGGGCGTCGCTCGCGTACCGGAATAGGCACAAGTGAGGGTTCCATCAGTCCGCCGCCGCTGTTGTCGTCATCGGAATCGGCCAATAACCAAAAGGCCAGCATCACGAGGGCCAGGGCGGTGATGGCGGTCAGCAGTTCAAGCATGGCCCTCTCCGTTGAATAAACACTTTACCCAGGTAGATCTCAATGAGGAGGTATAAGAAGCTTGATTTTGCTCATACTGAAGTATCAATTCAGCACAGCAAACAGAACCAGCAAGCGTGCAGTCGTTTTTATTGCCCCAGAATTGAGTGCGCTGTTGATCAAGCTGTTGGTCAGGTTCTCCTCCTGGCGTGGGTTGAGCAACTGCCATTGCTGCAGCTGTTGAGTAGCAAGCAGTGGGCGAAGTTTTAGATCTGTTTGGCTATTGGTTTGATTCAGCTGAACCCTTTGCCGGCGTCCTTTGCTACGCAGGCCTGAAGTTGGCGCCGCAGGGTGTCGTGATCGAGTTGGCGTCCAATCAACACCAGTTGGTTCTTGCGCTCAGCGGGCCAGTCGCTGTCATCAATGGAGAAGCGCTTGCCGGCTAAATGAAAGATGTGGCGGCGTTCGCTCTCGTTGAACCAGAGAATCCCTTTGGCACGAAAGACTTCTGCAGGAAGTTGATTGTCTAAGAAATTTTGGAACTTCCGCAGCGCAAAAGGGTCATCGCTGCTGAAAGATAGGGATGTGAAGCCTTCGATTGCAAGGTGATCAGGGTGGTCATCGTGGTGATGACTGTGATGACTGTGATGACTGTGATCGTCGTGGTGATGACTGTGATCGTGGCTCTCTGCAACGTCTGCTGGTTGTACGCGATCGGTTTCAAACAGGCCCACGCTTAGCAGCAGCGGTAAGGGCACGTTTCCTTTGATTGATCGAAGGATGCGGGGATTTTGTTTGAGGTCTGCCAACTTGGATTCAACCTCTTTTAATCGCTCTTCAGAGACGAGATCTGTTTTGTTGAGCAGCAGGATGTCGCCATAGATCACCTGGGCTCTGCCGACTTCGCTTTCCAGGAGTTGGTCGTTAAAGTTTTCCGCGTCGATCAAGGTAATGATCGAATCCAAGCGGGTTTGATCTCGCAGTTCACTGCCAAGAAAGGTCATGGCAACGGGTAGCGGATCTGCCAGGCCTGTGGTCTCTACAACGAGGTAATCGATTGGGTCTGGACGTTCGAGAATCCGATCAACCGCTTCGAGCAGCTCCCCATTGATCGAGCAGCAGATGCAGCCATTGCTGAGTTCAACCATGTCCTCGCTGGTGCTGACGATCAACTCGTTGTCGATTCCAATCTCACCGAATTCATTCACCAATACGGCGGTTTTTAGGCTCTTCTGATTGCTGAGGATGTGGTTGAGCAGGGTGGTTTTGCCGGCGCCTAGGAAGCCAGTGAGGATTGTTACCGGTACGCACCGGTCTTGCTCGAGCGCTTCGCCATGATCAGGTTGAGTGGTTGCTTCGGATGCGATTGCGTCGTTCATGGGCTTGCCGTCAGGGGAGCGGGAGGGTGCTGGAACCACAGCCGCTCGTTGATTCCATGCTGGCAGCAGTTTCGGCTGAGTGAGTTTTGATTAGCCAGGCTCAAGCAAATTGATCGCTTCGGCGAGCTTCAAATCACGATCGCTCAGTCCATTGACGTCATGGGTCGTCAACTCGATCGTCACAGTGGCATAGACGTTGCTCCATTCCGGGTGATGGTTCATGGCTTCAGCTAGCAGTGCCACACGGGTCATAAAACCGAAGGCTTCCACAAAGTTGCGAAAGCGCCATTGCCGTCGCAGCCGTTGATCCGCGAGGGTCCACCCCGGCAGCTTTTCAGCTACGGAAGAGAGCTGTTCAGCAGTAAGCAGGGTTGCCTTCATGAGGTTGTGTTGTGAGCTTTGGAGTCATTCTTGTCTGTAATGGTTGCTGTGTTGTGTTGCTCTAATGATGCAATGGCTGAAGGGTGATTTGATGTTGTCCCCTAGGAGTGATTGCGGCAGTTGAATCCAATGCTGTTGTCCGAGCTGGTCGGATACGGCTAAACAATTTTTCTTTGAACTGGCAATGATTGAGCGCTGTGGTGCGTTGTCGAGAGGTTGTCTTGTCAGAGCATCGATCAACGATGCACATTTGGCAACGATGCACATTGGGCAGTGCATTTGTGTGGATCATGTTGGATCTGTTGGCATCGATTGCTCCGAATCTGGTGATTCAGCTAGATCGTGGAGGCGATCAACGAGCAGATCCACGTCGGTCTCAGCACCACCATCTTCAGCCCAGGCATCAGGGTTGTGGCGTTGCTGCACCAACTGGTTGAGTTTGAAACCATTGCGGCGTGCGAATAAGTTGGCTGTGCTGCTTGGTGCTGCTTCTTTGTGACCAGTAGTTGGCTTGACTGGCTTGGACTTCAAGAGATCAGGGATGGCGAGATTGAGGGCACCTCGTAGTAGATGCTCGATGGCTTGTTTTTGATCCATGCCGTGCATCGCGGCATAACGATCAAGTCGCTTTAACAATTCATCAGGCAGATCATTCATGGCTGTTCATTTCGCCAATCGCGTGGATCGCCACCCGCCTGTGGCTTCCATGCCGGCGATGTTCCCAGAGATAAATCGCCTGCCAGATGCCTAGTAGCAGCCTGCCTTGATCAATGCTGAGGCTAAGAGTGCTGCAGGTGAGAGCTGTGCGGATATGCGCGGGCATATCGTCTGGCCCTTCATCGTCATGGAGATAGGAACGCCGCTCGCCTAGGCCGTTGATTGGCCGGAAGCCCTCTTCTGGTACGAGAGCCTTGAGATAAGCCGAGAGATCTGTGAGCACTCGTGGGTCTGCGTTTTCGTTGATGGTGAGGCTGCAACTGGTGTGCAATGCCGTGAGGTGGAGAACGCCACGCTCAATTCTCGAGGAGGCAATCCAATGATTGAGTTGGGCAGTGAGGTCTGTGAAGCCCTCTCCTGTCGTGACAATCTCCAGCTGGTGTAACGCTTGCTGAAGAGACATCGCTGTTGGGGGGAGTGACTGGCTGCCTAAGTTTGGGCTACACAGTTGAGCTAGCAGCAATGGGGCGTGCTGTTGCGCTGAAAGGGTCTGCTGGCGATCATTGCGTTGCTTGCTGCGCTTGCGAGTGGCTGTGCCCCTCTCCATGGGCAGCGGGTGCTGAAGCAGCTGAAAAATATCTGCCCGATGGCTTGTCTTGAAACTTTTTGCTGGCAAAGACAACACTCGCCAATGGATGACTTATGCCTTGATGGCCAGCAATGGTGAGGAATTCCCTTGTGGTTGGATGACCTTGACTGATGAATGATGCAGCAAGGAATGCACTTGGAACAGGAGATGACCGTCAATGTTGAACCTGAGCTCACCCTCTTGTTTGACGGGGCTTGTCCTTTTTGTTGCCGTGAAGTGAGCTTTTTACGCGCTCATGATCGTCACGGCCGCTTGAATTTTGTTGATATTGATTCCCCTGACTATGAGCCTGAGGCCTTTGCTGGCATCAGTTATCGGCAGGCGATGGGGCGCATGCATGCGTTGCGTCGCAATGGTGAAGTCGTGCGAGATGTCGCGGTCTTTCGCGAGGCTTATCAATTGGTGGATTGGGGATGGCTCTATGCACCCACGGCCTGGCCTGGTGTTGCTCGTGTTGTGGATGGGGTCTACAAGATCTGGGCTCGATTACGCCTGCGGCTCACTGGTCGCGAATCCCTTGATCAGCTATGCCGCTGCCGCATCAAGCGGCTTTAGTTTTTACCTCTCTTCTGTCTCTCTTTTAAGGGGTAAGGGGGTGTCAAGCTCGACGAATTTTTGGCCTTAGGGCGCTCGTCTGTTTAAGGTTGATGCAGTCATGGATCCAGCCCTTGCCTGAGCTGGCTTGGCAACGACTTGGTGAATATCTGCACGAGACCCAGCTTTTGGGTTCGATTCAAAGCACCCTCTATTGGGATCAGAACACTCGCATGCCTGTTGCCGGCGCAGCTTGGCGCGGTGAGCAACTCAGCCTTCTGGCCAAGCAATTGCATGCTCGTCAAAGCAGTTCACAATTTGAGGGGCTGTTGGTGGAGGTTCGAGCTGAATTTGAGCAAGCTTGTTTGGCGGGGGAGTTGGAGCCAATCCAGGTTGTTGAGCGAGCTCGCAACCTGGAGCTGCTTGAGCAAGACCTCAGGCGACAGCAGCGCCTAGATCCTTCTTTGGTGGGAGCGCTCGCGACTGCGAAGGCGAAGGGATATGCCCGATGGCAGCAAGCCAAATCAACGGCTGATTTTTCCTGCTTCGCGTCGGCTTTGCAGCATCTGATCAGTTTGCGGCAGGAGCAGGCGCAGCAGCTGGCAGAACAACGCAGCTGCTGGGAAAGTTTGGCCCAACCTTTTGAGCCAGATCTGACCTTGGCGCGTTTAAAGGAGCTGTTTGCTCCATTACGTCAACGACTGCCTGAGTTAGTTGAGAAGGCACGCGCTTGGACTCGTTCTCGTGCTGTTTCATTGGGATGGGATTTACCTGACACCACTCAGCAGGATCTTTGTGAGCGCTTGCTTCAGGGATGGGGTCGGGATCTGAGCATCACTTGCGTGGCGCGATCACCTCATCCGTTTTCAACCACCCTTGGACCTCAGGATTTTCGACTCACGACAAGAGTGGTGCCTGGGCAGCCCTTGTCTTGTTTTTTGGCCACCGCCCATGAGTGGGGACACTCCCTCTATGAACAGGGTCTACCTGCTCAAAGTCATCAATGGTTTGCCTGGCCGTTGGGCCAGGCCACGTCGATGGCTGTGCATGAGAGTCAGTCTCTGTTTTGGGAGAACAGAATTGCTCGCAGTAGGGCTTTTTGCGAATGCTGGTGGCCTCATTTTTCCTCTGTAGGTGCGCCACTCAGCTCTTCTGATGAGCTTTGGCTGGCGATGAATCCATTAACACCAGGCTTGAATCGCGTGGAAGCCGATGAACTCAGTTATGGCTTGCATATTTTAATTCGAACAGATCTTGAAATAGCGCTTCTAGAAGAAGGCTTGCCGGTGGAGGATTTGCCTGATCAATGGAACCAGCGCTATAGCAATTTACTTGGGGTTGTTCCTGTAAATGATGGCGAGGGCTGTCTGCAAGATGTGCATTGGAGTGAAGGTTTATTTGGCTATTTCCCTTCTTATCTGATGGGGCATCTGATTAGTGCGCAGCTGTCAGAAGCGATGCAGCAGGCGATTGGTCCAATTGAGGAACAAGTTTCTCATGGTAATGAGCATCAGCTGTTGGCTTGGTTGCGAGAGCATGTTCACCCGATTGGTCGGATGATGAATGCTGAGCAATTGGTGGAGCAAGTAACAGGAAAACCTTTATCGAGCAAGCCTTTTCTTGATTACTTAGAAGACAAGCTTGGGCATTTGCAAGAACTTTAATAGATACTCCTTGCCTAGATTTGGCGCTATGTTGAAAACGTCTGCTGCCATTGCTAGATCAAATTAATTGCATTGAAGGGTAGGGCATTGGGTGAATGGCATCTTCCTTTGGCGTTAGATGTTCTTACTAATTATTTTCTTTCTTCTGGGATTTCTCCAGGGCCCGTTATGCTTGATACAGCAGAACGTCGCAAATGAAAGGTATTAATAGCATATTGGCTGCCATTGGCGTCATGCTTTTGGTGTTTATTGTTATCACCATGGGGATAATTCCTAGAGATAATGTTATCATTAAGCAAGTTGCTGAAAGCCAGCTTGATGCTAGGCGCGTAGCCAGTGCTCAATTGAAGAATAATCAAGTGGCAATTAATCCAGCAGTAACTAATCCAGCAGCCACTAATCCGCTAGCTATTCAGCGAGTGCAAGCTAATTCAGTAACCAACCAGCGAGTACCGAATGATCAAGTATCAACAGATGAGACCACTGTAGAACAGCGGGGCTCTAAATGTGCGCCTGGCTGGGTAGAGGCAGGCGATGGCATTTTATGTGTGCCTGGATTGTTTAAGGTGCTTGATGTTGCTGATACGGTCGGTCCGGGCGAGAAGAATTGTTGGGCTGGAGGGATGGTGCTTAATTGCCGTGAGTGAAAACTTTTTTGCCGGGTAATTAATCTATGGAATATAAACTATTGTTTTATTCATCTTCGGCTTGCAAGTCTAGCTAATTGCAAAGTATAGGCTATGAGAGTTTAACTTTCTAGATTCAAAGACTTGATTAGTAGCATTAATCTAAATCTAGGTGCAATGTATTGCTCCTAGATGAGGCAGTCTTTAGACGCTCAATTGTTCTAGCTATGGGAGCAGTTACTATGCTCTAGAGAGTGTTATTAATTGGCGATCAGGTAAGGCTGATGTTATTGGCTTTGCAAGGCTCCTGGTATGAATTTGCCGAGACAGTAAATGTTAAAAAGTTCATTTTATAGTTTAACAAACAAGACTCGTGCTGTAATTATTATTTAATAAGGTTAGATCTTGAGTGGATTATTTTTGAGGTAGTACGCTTACTTTTCTTGGTGTTGATTGATTAAGATTTAAACATAACCGAATGGTAAATCAATAGTAGAGCTTCTACCTTGCCCCAGGAGAGCATGCGCAAAATCTGATGCACTTTCGTATTCGTCTGCGTGAGCCAGGCCCCATGTCGTCAACTCGTTTGTTGACTCTTTAAAGAAGTATTCTTGCATGCCTTTCAGAGTTTCCTTTAATGCTGATGAGTTGGAGTTCAAAAGAGAGTCATAATCATCATATATAGATTTTCCCTCGGCTTTTGCTGTGATAAGCGGGTCGCGCCAATCAGCAACATAATCATAATCATTTGAATCACCTAGAATATGCATATTTAGAAGGCCAACTTCTTGTAATTTATGAATATTATACCCATCAAACTGCTTCGCATAATCTAAGAAAGTGGCAATGTGGTTTCCTTTAGAATAAAGAAGAACAGAGGTGCCAAATATCTCTGCTTCAACAGATCCACCCTTAAAGATATGCTTGTCTGTATATTCTAAATCGTTTACGGTTAGTCCATATCTTTTTGGAGCTTTTGATAGATCTATGGTTAAGGTGTCAGAGCCGCTGCCGAGGTTGATTTCGTCGACTAGATTATCATCTAGTGTTACATAAACATTGTCATCGCCAGCGCCTGAATCTATATAGTCTCCACCGTTAATCGCCCTAATAGTGTCATCCCCGTCGCCAGACTCAATACTATTACCACTAGATCCATTGTTATCTGCGAATATTTTGTCATTATAGATTGAACCTTCTACATGGTCTTCGCCAGAATATGTATGAACTGTTTGATTTGGACCATTTAAATAGAACCTGTCGTCATATTTGCTGCCCAAATAAACACCATTGGCTTTATTGGCTTCATCATACAAGACGCCTATATTTTTCTCAACGCCATTAACAATTAAAGTGTCTCCTTCGTGAGGTGTATAGCTTGTAGATTCCATCGCATTTTCGGTTGACAAGTCATCATTTTGACTTTCACCTTGAAGGCTGGTTGCGCTAAGATTAGACACCCATTCCCCTCCAATTATCACATACTCCTTGATCTCATGTTGGCCTACATCTTTTAGACTAACTGTACCACTTGACCAAAGTCTATAAAGGCTATTGCCCATTTGGCTCGCTTCATATATATGTTGGTGCCCAGGAACCATCGCTGCACGGCAGTAATGGTAAACGTCTGCAGCTGTTACACTCAAAGGAGAAGGTGAAGTAGCTACCAACCCCAGTTGGTTGGAAGCTGAGGCTAAAGCACCTTTCGCCCCAAATGAACCTGCTGCTCCATAGTTGTGCGGATAGTCGAGTACTGCAGGAGAGTTATATGTCATTGGAAGAGTGCCCTGCGTGTAAGTTCCCAGTAGGGCGATACTCTTACCTGGTTTGACCTTGTATGTATTCGAAGCTGTTGTTGTTGTTGTTTTAGTGTTGTGGTTGCTAGATGTCTTGTCACCATTAAGCCCCCAATTAGTGCCAACAGTTGTTTGAAAAGATGCATCTACAGCCCCTAAGGATGCACTAATTCCCGCTGTCGCTTCTACACTTGTTTGACTTGACCATCCGTGTGACTGATCAACGCTTGCGCCTGTTTCAGAAGTAAATGTTATTGTGTAATCTTCGGTGATTGCAGCTCCCCCCTTGGGGACACTAATTTGGAACCAATCCTTTTTTGACCCAGTTCCCTCCGTAACGTCTGTCAGAGGACTTATTGTTGGACTTGCGCCATTAACTCGGCGATTGCTAGATCCATGCACCTTTAGATCATGCGCATTTGTTTCAGGGGCAAATGTGTTGGGGTGAATAGCTAGGCCACTTAAATATTCACTAGCAGATGAATAGGGGTTTACTGTCTGTGGTTGATTAAAAGCATTCCGAAAGGGGCCATTCCGGCTCAATGTCTTGTAAGCCTGCTTGCCAAGGTTAGGTAGATTCTTGGTCCCGGCTGTTACACCTTCCACACCAGCGTCATACCATCCGTCGATGCTCCAGCCATGGAAAAAAGGGAGTGTTTTCTCTTTCGCTACTGCATAATTAGCTCTCGAGACTATTCTCATATCATAGGCGAGCTGTTGATTTATCCATGCCCAGCCAAGGCCAGAGATGAGCGTTGCTCCAGTTGGGAAAATAGAAAAATTTTGGGCTTGTTGTTGCTGGACGTCCTGTAGAAATTGGTATTCTGGTATTGGGAGGCCACCCCCTGAATATTTTTCGGGTATGCTATATATAGGATTGGTATATCCTGGATCGTAGCTCATTAGAAGGATCTTGTAATTGTTATGAATACTAATTATCTTTTTTGGACTTACTCGAGAAGCTTAAGGTGTTCATCTCTTTTGCGCAATGTTTAGTAGCATTGCCGTGTTCTGATTGGATTTTGGGAAATGACTCTTTGCAAAAGCAGGTTTGCTGCTCTTGCAAAGAGTCATTAGGTCCATCTGAATTTTGTCTACTTGCATGGTGGTGGAGTTTGATTTGTTGCGAAATCAAAAGAACGTAACGTTTCCTTCGCTTGTCAACAATTGAATTGGCCATTCTAATTAAGGTCGAGCGATGGAATGTTTTACTTATAAGATAGTTCTGTTGCGAGTGCCTGTAACGCTGTTTATTGGGATTGCTGTTTATTTTTACAGTGGGTGGAAAATTGTTTGAACTGCTCAAAGTTTTTTGGGATTAATTCCAATTGCGCTGCAGATCATTTGTGCTTTTGCCTTTAATAGAGAAGCCATAGAGTTGATTGCATTGAGAGCTCTCTATTGAAGTCTTGCTAATGCCTTTAATCGTAAAGCAAGATTAGGTTTGACACAATTTTGGGTTCTAGGAGTTTGCTGGAGCCCTAAGTTTTATGGAGCTCTATAATTCCATACCATCGCTTAGACCAACTGCAGTAATGGGATAGGGCATCGCAATGGCTCGAGCCTGGCTCTGCTTTGTGTTGTGGCATTTGCTTTAGATCTGTGCTTCTTTGAATAGGGGCCGATACTGTTTTATGCAAGCCGAGCAACGCAGCTACAATCAAGCAACGCCCTTGTGGGTACAAGTTTGCATCGCAAGTCGATGGCCCTTCGCGCTGGTGATCTCGATTGGTGTGCTTTCGGCAACAGCGCTGCAGTTGCTCAGCCGGCCGATTCCAATTCGCATCGTTGGTGGATTGCAAGTGGATCAGATTGATCTGCCCACCGTTGACATCAACGCCGAACAGCCACTCTCTGTGCAAGGTAATGTGGCTGTGAAGAATGGCGTGACGATTAACTCGAATAAGGCTCTGCCGATCCTCGGCCAAGTGTTGGTAGAAGAGATTAAAGGAAGCGTGAGTGTGGATGAAATTCGAACACCGGTGGATGTGGTGAATTCATCTCCGCTACAAGTGCAAGGTAGAGTTAATATTGATGGCAAGGTTAATGTGGAAGGGAGTGTCGGTGCTTCTGTTAAGCCTAAGCTCTTTTGAGTTGTCTCATGGAAGCAAAGAAGATGATTGGCAAATGCTTCTCTTTTAACGAGAAGTTCTTGATTGAATATTTAGATGGTCAATCATTAATCTTTTTATTTGTTCTTTTAATCAAACCAACTGCTCTGCCAGCTGTTGGTTTGGTTCACTCTCGTGGTTTTGGATAGTGTTAAGCATCTTTTGTTGAATCAATCACTTTGGATTCGTTGCAGCGATGAGCTTGATCGCGGCGCCCCCGTAGGATGCGCCGCTGGCGACTTCGCTACTTATGGCCAACATCGATCAGGCTCCAAGCCGCAGCACTCCCAACCTCTTGCATGTGTTGCCTGCCTTTGCCGATGAATCGGAATTGCGGCTCAACACGATCGTGGAGCTCAACTCCAACACGATCAATAAATATGAGCTGATCACGGAAACAGGTCACCTCAAGCTTGATCGTGTCGGTTACTCCTCCCTGGCCTATCCCTTTGCCTACGGTTGCATTCCTCGTACATGGGACGAAGACGGTGATCCACTCGACATCGAAATCGTCAGTGTCACAGAGCCGCTGGTGCCTGGCTCGATCGTTGAGGCAAGGATCATTGGCATCATGACCTTTGATGATGGTGGTGAAGTCGACGACAAAGTGATTGCTGTGCTGGCTGATGACAAGCGCATGGACCACATCACCAGCTTTGAACAGCTCGGAGAGCAATGGCTGAAGGAGACCCAGTACTACTGGGAGCACTACAAGGACCTTAAAAAGCCTGGTACCTGCAGGGTGAACGGCTTCTTAGGGGTGCAAAAGGCTGTCGAGATTATCAAGGCCTGCGAAGCCCGTTATCTCGCTGAGATCGATCCAAAACTGGTTGATTGATCTTTGCGGCAATGGTCGTTGGCAGCGAATGAACATGGCCTGAACGGTTTTGTTGCTCGCTGTTTATCTTGAGACTGATCAGTCTTTGCTGGCCCGTGTCAAGCCTGTTGCGCCGTCCGTTTTCGCTGTTGCCTGTTTCATTGATCCTGGCGGGAGCTGTTGCTTTGCCAGGCATGGTTCAAGCATCTGTTGAGATCCCAGCGGAAAATACTGAAGCGTCTGCATCGCCTGAAGTCTCAGCGGATAACACTGAAGCGCCGGCATCTCTTGAAGCCTCAGCAGAAAACTCTGAAGCGTCTACATCGCCTGAAGTCTCAGCGGACAACTCTGAAGTGTCTGCATCGCCTGAGATCAGTACGAAAGTTGTCTTGCTGCTTGGTCGTCGTGAAATCAGTGTGATCCGCGATGGCGAGAAGCTTGGCCCCTGGCCGGTTGCTATTGGTGATCCTCGTACACCTACTCCTACAGGTGTCTTCAAGGTGGAGAACAAAGTGATCAATCCGCAATATCAGAGCACCAAATCTGGGCGAGTGAATCCTGCGATTGGGGTTGCTAGTCCCCTTGGCGATCGCTGGATTGGCTTTCTGCAAAGTGGTCAGAACCAATTCGGCATTCATGGCACCCCATGGCCCTACTGGGTCAATGCAAAAGCTGCAGTCACCAATGGCTGTGTGCGCATGCTTCATGCGCATGTACGTCAGTTGTTTGACGTCGTCGAGGTGGGAACAACTGTGGAAATTCTGCGCTGATCCTTGTCAGCGCAGCCAACACACTTACGAGTGATTGAGTGATCTCGCTAGCTGGCTCAATAGAGATTGAGAGGAGTCAGGCTTCTGGCCTGACAGCAGCGAAGATCTCCGCAAGGATCTCTCCGGCGCCTTGAGATTTCAGGGTTTCAGCGAGTTCCTTGCCGATGGCTTCACATCGATCAATTGGGCCGCGCTGCTGATCACGTATCAAGCGTTTGCCATCCAAGCTGGCAACCATGCCCGTGAGCAGTAATTCATTGGCTTCGATGCGGCTATTGACACCGATGGGGACCTGGCAGCCCCCTTCTAGTTCTCTTAGTAAGGCCCGCTCAGCAAGGCAGCGCTGCGCTGTTGGTTTGTGTTCCAGTGCCTTGATGGCCTCGAGGACTTCGGGGTGACCCTCCACGCATTCAATGCCTAGGGCTCCCTGGCCAACGGCATGAAGGGAGATCTCGCTGGGAATCAACTGATGAATGCGATCTCCAAAGCCAAGCCTTGTCAGACCTGCTGCTGCAAGGATCAGGCAGTCATAGTTGCCGGCATCCAGTTTTTCAAGGCGGGTGATCACATTGCCGCGCACATCCTTAAACACCAGATGGGGGTAGTGATGCCGTAATTGGGCGAGACGCCGTAGCGAGCTTGTGCCAACGATTGCCCCTTCAGGCAGGGTGTCGAGTTGATGCTCGGCATTCTTTTGATTTACTACCAGAGCGTCGGCTGGGTCTTCTCGCTCAGTCACGCACCCAAGCATGAGCCCTTCGGGAAGATTGGTGGGTAGATCTTTGAGGGAATGAACAGCGATATCAGCTCGGCCGATCAGCATCTGAGCTTCAAGCTCTTTCGTGAACAGGCCTTTGTCGCCGATCTTGGCAAGGGCGACATCGAGAATTTTGTCTCCCTGGGTTGCCATCGCTTCTACCGAGATGGCAAGGCCAGGGTGTGCTTGCTCCAGTTCCGCTTGCACCCAATTGGTTTGCACCATGGCCAGCTGGCTTCGGCGTGAGGCGATGCGCAGTTGGGTGAGGACCATGTGTTCAGAACTCCAGCCCTCCAGATTAAGCAGTCGACCCCACGATCTCCGCGATGGGCTGCTAATCCGTTAATGCTCTGAGGGGAGGGAGGTTTTTCGGTTGTCTGTTCAATCAATAGGTCTTGTTCATTTCCTTTCCCAAGACCAGCAAGAGATGTAAGAGCTCCCTTTTGGGAAGTAAATATCACTTCGCAACTATTGAAAAAGGGATCAGGAATATGTTTAACTTGTCTCCAGATTGCATGCTAAAAAATAAAATTTTTCCTAATGATTGGCTTGATTGTATTGAATGCGGAGGCGCTAGCTTGATGGAAAGGTTTTGGCTTTTGTTAGAAGGATGGAGGCATTTTATATCTAATATGAATGGTCATAGTAGTTAAAGTATTTGGAGTGCCTTTGATCAGATTGAGAGTTGCTTTTTCGCGGCCTTGGCATAAATAGCTTTTCTGCTTTATTGATATTAGGAATTAAAGATATCAGTGGCTGACAGCTCTTGATCGCCTGCACTAAAAAAGGGGGCTTAAGCCCCCTTTTTGGATTGACTTTTACATTGATTGCTTGATGCATTCCTTTAAAGCATCATTGTGACTAGATTGTGCTTTCTGGTATGAAATTGTGGGTTTATTGTAGAAAGGGATAATCTGTTTCAAGAAATGGTGCAATTAAACGCGGAAAATTCGCAGATAGACAATCCTCATTAGACGAGGCTTCATAAGAGTGGATGGAATGGGCCGATAGTATCGTTAGAT
Organism: Prochlorococcus sp. MIT 1303; assembly: GCF_001631965.1. Taxonomy (NCBI): domain Bacteria; kingdom Bacillati; phylum Cyanobacteriota; class Cyanophyceae; order Synechococcales; family Prochlorococcaceae; genus Prochlorococcus; species Prochlorococcus sp. MIT 1303. The sequence goes on along the minus strand of NZ_LVHK01000043.1, from coordinate 29,299 downwards.
CTTGAACTCGATGCATCATCACTGGGGGGTGTCTGCTGGAGTTATTTGCAGACAAGTTGATTGATATCTTTGTCTAAAGAGAAGTTAGAGTGTGACCAGCCTCACAGAAGTGATTGACTCAGATCATCACAGCTGTCGCTGATTTGGGAGATGGTGTGTTTGTCGGCGGAATCAATTCCAACGAACTTAAATACACTACTCATTTTTAATCATGACTACATTTACAAACCAGATTAACCAAGCTGACTTTGAAGCACTCGTTATGAGTGAGCTTGAAGACATGGAGCTTTCCCTTGAGCAGCTTGAAATGATTAGCGGTGGAGGCTGGTTAAGAGATAAAATTAAGCAGGTACTTGATTGGGTCGAACGTAAGTATGGCGATGGTGATGGAGTGCATGAATGGAGCGACTATGAAGATGAAATTAGAAAAATCCTCACCCCAAAGCCTTGTCCTGAACGACCTGAACGGCAAATGATGCAGCCTTGTCCTACTGATTGAAGGCTGATCCTTGTAGATAGAATATATTTTTCTATACATGTCTACGGCAACTGCAAATTGCTTTAAGGAGATCTTTATTGCCCCGCCATTGAGCGGGGTTTTTTTATAGCCTTTTCAGCTTGTAATTAAGATCACAGGTGAAGATGACTCAGATCATCACAGCTGTTGCTGATTTGGGAGATGGTGTGTTTGTCGGCGGAATCAATTCCAACGAACTTAAACACACTACTTATTTTTAATCATGACTACATTGACAAACCAGATCAGCCAAGCTGAATTTGAAGCACTCGTTATGAGTGAGCTTGAAGACATGGAGCTTTCCCTTGAGCAGCTTGAAATGATTAGCGGTGGAGGCTGGTTAAGAGATAAAATTAAGCAGGCACTTGATTGGGTCGAACGTAAGTATGGCGATGGTGATGGAAAGCATGAAGTCAGTGACTACAAAGATGAAGTCATTGCTATCTTTAAATGGTTCATTGAAAAATCTAAGGGATAGAGATACAAGATCGCCTTTCAATAAGAACATGTTTTTATATGCATGTCTCTGGCGAATGCAGATTGCTTCAAGGAGATCTTTGTTGCCCCGCCATTGAGCGGGGTTTTTTATAGCCTTTTCAGCTTGTAATTAAGATCACAGGTGAAGATGACTGAGATCATCACAGCTGTCGCTGATTTGGGAGATGGTGTGTTTGTCGGCGGAATCAATTCCAACGAACTTAAACAACTACTCATTTTTAATCATGACTACATTGACAAACCAGATCAGCCAAGCTGAATTTGAAGCACTCGTTATGAGTGAGCTTGAAGACATGGAGCTAACTCCTGAACAGCTGGCATTCATAACTGGTGGAGGCTTCAGGTCTTGGTCTAAAAAAATAATCAAGAAATTAGGCGACTGGGCCGAACGTAAGTATGGCGATGGTGATGGAGTACATGAATGGGAAGACTACAAAGATGAAATTAAAGACATCATCCTTGGTGGTCCTTGGTTTTGATTGAAGGCTGATCCTTGTAAGTAGAATATATTTTTATATGTATGTCTACGGTAAATGCAGATTGCTTCAAGCAGATCTTTATTGCCCCGCCATTGAGCGGGGTTTTTTGTAGCCTTTTCAGCTTGTAATTAAGATCACAGGTGAAGATGACTGAGATCATCACAGCTGTCGCTGATTTGGGAGATGGTGTGTTTGTCGGCGGAATCAATTCCAACGAACTTAAATAAACTACTCATTTTTAATCATGACTACATTGACAAACCAGATCAGCCAAGCTGAATTTGAAGCACTCGTTATGAGTGAGCTTGAAGACATGGAGCTAACTGCTGAACAACTGGCATTCATAACTGGTGGAGGCTTCTTGTCTTGGGTTAAAAAAACAGCCAAGAAAGCAGCCGACTGGGCCGAAAGTACTTTTGGTGATGGTGATGGAAAACATGAAGTGAGTGACTACATAGACGAAGTCCTCTGGGTTGTTGGTGCCCTATCTAGTAAGAGAAGTGGCAACGAAGACTGACCCCTTCTAGACAGGAAGTATCTTTATCACCCCGCCATTGAGCGGGGTTTTTTATGTTGTAGACATGTTGGAATAAATAATTGAAGCTGTTAATACCAAGCAGTTGGACCCATCGTCCTTGTAGGGCGAGACAACACGTTGTTGCTCTGAAAAGTTATGGGTGTTGTGGTCTGAGTAGGTTTCAAGGCCTTTTCGGCATCTGATGGCGGGCATAAAAAAAGAGGGCTTAAGCCCCCTTTTTGGATTGACTTTTAAATGGATTACTTGATGTATTCCTTTAAAACACCATTGCGATTCGGGTGGCGAAGTTTGCGCAGGGCTTTGGCTTCAATCTGACGAATGCGCTCTCGTGTGACCTCAAAGATCTGTCCAATTTCCTCGAGGGTTTTCATGCGGCCATCGTCAAGGCCATAGCGCAGACGCAGAACATCACGTTCGCGGGGGCTGAGGGTTGCGAGAACACCTTCTAGATCTTCTCGCAAGAGATTTTTGGCGACATCTTGTTCTGGATTCTCAGTATCAGATTCGATGAAATCACCAAGTCTGGAGTCTTCCTCTTTGCCAATCGGTGTCTCGAGGGAGATGGGCAGTTGAGCACTTTTTGCGATAAATCGAAGTTTTTCGATTGTCATCTCCATGCTTTCGGCAATTTCCTCTTCTGTTGGTTTACGGCCAAACTCCTGGCTCAGCACTTTGGTTGTTTTTTTGATGCGTGAGATTGTTTCGTAGAGGTGAACAGGAAGACGGATTGTGCGGCTCTGATCCGCAATTGCTCGGGTGATGGCTTGACGGATCCACCAGGTGGCATAGGTGGAGAATTTGTACCCTTTCTCGTGGTCGAATTTTTCGGCAGCACGAATTAATCCCAGGCTGCCTTCTTGGATTAGATCCTGGAAGGACAGGCCTCGATTCATGTATTTTTTGGCGATCGAAACAACCAGCCTTAGGTTGGATTGCACCATCTTTTCCTTGGCTCGGCGCCCCAGCATCAGGCGACGGCGGAATTTGATGTTGGGCATTTCAACAAGGGCAGCCCATTCCTTGTTGTTGGGGTAGTGACCGTGATCACTATTGAACTGCTCTGCTAGTTCCTCTAGATGCAGGAGGTCAGCAATTTTGCGGGCTAGTTCAATCTCCTCGTCTGGACGCAGCAGGCGGATACGGCCGATCTCCTGGAGATAAACCCTGATGGAATCTTCGGTGTAGACGCCTTTAGGACCGATCTTGATATTGGCTAGAGCTCTGGCCTTCGCGTCTGCTTCGCTGGTTGCTTTAGCAGCAGCTTGGTTGCTTTCAGTTTCAGCGCTGGTCTTAGGGGCGCTTGTCGCTGCCGCAGCAAGAAGTTTGTCAGCGGTTAAATCAAGGGTTTTGCTGACAGTAGGGGTAGGGGTGGCTTTTGCTTTTTTTGCTTTGGGGCTGGACGCTTTTGCCGCAGAGCTGACCGGCTTGGCAGCAGTCTTGGCCTTAGGAGTTGTTGCCTTGACTTTCTTGGCTTTGGCTTTAACAGTGCCTTTGGCCACTTGGGGTTTGGCAGTCTTTGCAGAGGCTTTTGGCTTGGCCTTTGCAGCTGCTGCTTGGGTGGCTGCAGGACTCATGGCAGGTGAGGGGAATGAAAGAGGAAAGTGGGAATGAGGGAGCAGAACCCAGGCTTATGCAAAACCATGCAAAAGTGGCCACTGCAGCACCGACGGCTCACAGCATCAGATCAGAACCTCATAAACAAGTGATCATCTGAGCTAGAAGTAGCCTGACGATCCTGTTATCCAGGTTGAGACTTGGGATGCTCTGATTTGGAGCGAAAGGAACAGGAAATGTTTTTGTGGACCAAAGCAGGGCTGTCAGGGGCTTTCTCAGACCGACTGAACTTTTATAGAGGGTTCCCTATAGAGGCTCGAATTTCGTGTCTTCCCACTGGACGGAACTCTGCTTGGTTCCGACGACAGCCTTTGGACTGTCCAACATTGACATTCTAAAAAAAACTTGTGATGCCTGCAAGTCCTGATCCGGCTGAACCGGCCCCCTGCTCTTCCGAATGCTGCGCAGAGGTGGACGTCTGGTTGGAGGCAGGTCGTGAAGGGCGGTGTTTCACCTATGTAGACAGCAGACGGTTAGGGGTGGATTTAGGGGACCTCGTCGTCGTTCGCCTGCGGGGACGAAGGATGCACGGCCTCGTGATGGATCGGCGGATCTCGTCTCCTTTTGATCGTGGGCAGGCCTCTGGGAGTGAAGCGCCGCCGCGTCACTTAGAGGCCATCGAGGCTCTTGTGCAGTCTGCGGCGGTAGATCCTCTCTGGTTTGGCTGGATTGAAGCGATGGCTGTTCATTGCCATATCAGTTCATTTCGCATGCTTAAAGCAGCTTTGCCGCCTGGTTGGCTCGGTCAGCGGCAGTCTCATCAGGCGGAGCCCCATCGACTCTGGTGGATTCAACTCGAATCTTCTGCGATCAATCCCCAGAATCTTCCTCAGCGTCAGGCTGATTTGCAGGCGGCCTTGGCTGCAGGGGGTGGTGGTGCATGGCAGAGGGATCTTCAGGCTGCTGGCTTCGGGTCTGGTCTTGTCAATGGCCTCATCAAGCGAGGTCTCATTCGTAGGGAAAAGCGTCAACCTACTGATGCCTCCAACGGGCTTTCCTGCTCAGATGCTTGTGATCAGGATTTGGAGGTGCCTCAGTCTCTGACGGTTGAACAGCAGGAGGTTGTGGAGGCTTTCCAATCCCAGCCTCTTGGCACTGGGATGCTGCTTTGGGGGGTGACAGGCTCGGGCAAGACAGAGGTTTACTTGCAGCTTGCGGCAAGAGAACTGCAAGCCGGTCGTCATTGCTTGATTCTCACGCCGGAGATTGGTTTGATCCCTCAGTTGGTCGATCGTTTCCGTCGCCGTTTCGGAACCAAGGTTCTGGAATATCACAGTGGCTGTTCCGATCGTGAACGGGTGAGCACCTGGCGGCAGGGGCTGACTGCTGCCACTCCATTGGTGGTGGTTGGTACTCGTTCAGCAGTCTTTTTGCCATTGGCACCATTGGGTTTGATCGTGCTTGATGAGGAACACGACAGTTCTTACAAGCAGGAGTCACCCATGCCTTGCTACCACGCCCGTGATATGGCCATGGATAGGGCCAGGCGAACTGGCGCCAGGGTGGTGCTGGGAAGCGCTACGCCTTCGCTTGTCAGCTGGAAGAACCTCGCTCCTCAAGGCCAGCTTGTCTTGGCTCGACTGACCCGTCGCATTTCCGATCAGCCCTTACCGCCTGTGCATGTGGTTGATATGCGACAGGAATTGGCCGATGGCCATCGTCGCTTGATCAGCCGTCCATTGATGGAACGTCTTTCGGCATTGCCTGAGGCCGGTGAACAGGCGGTGGTGTTGGTGCCACGACGCGGCTACAGCAGCTTTTTGAGTTGTCGTAGCTGTGGAGAGGTCGTGCAGTGTCCTAACTGCGATGTGGCGCTTACGGTGCATCGCAGTCGTCAAGGGCACCAGTGGTTGCGTTGCCATTGGTGTGACCATCGCGCTGAGGTTGAGTCCAGTTGCCATAAATGTGGATCGAAGGCTTTCAAACCCTTTGGTGCAGGCACGCAGCGCGTGATGGAGCATCTCGTTGAGGAGCTCCAGGGTCTGAGGTTGTTGCGTTTTGATCGTGACAGCACCGCTGGGCGTGATGGGCATCGCCGTTTACTGGAGCAATTTGCAGCAGGGGAGGCAGATGTGCTGGTTGGCACCCAGATGTTGGCCAAGGGTATGGATTTGCCTCGGGTCACTCTTGCGGCGGTGTTGGCTGCAGATGGTTTGCTGCATCGCCCTGATTTACAAGCTGGAGAGCAGAGCTTGCAGCTATTGATGCAATTGGCTGGTCGTGCAGGACGTGGCGAGCGGCCAGGCCATGTGCTTGTTCAGACTTATTGCCCTGATCATCCTGTGATTCTCCATTTGGTGGATGGTCGCTATGGCGAGTTCCTGAAAGAAGAGGCCTGTCTTCGTCATGAGGCTGGTTTGGTGCCTTATAGCCGGGCCTGTTTGTTGCGTTTGTCAGGTGATTCAGCTGCCGTGACAGCCACAGCTGCTGCGGTCCTCGCTGAACAGATCAAACCCCTTTGTGAGGCTCAGGGTTGGTCTCTTGTAGGACCAGCGCCAGCTCCGATCGCACGGGTCGCTGGTCGAAGTCGTTGGCAACTGCTATTGCATGGTCCGGAGGAGAGTCGTTTGCCGCTGCCATCAGGATCGACTCTTTGGAATGGATTGCCCCGTGGGGTTTCCTTAGCGGTGGACCCAGATCCCATTCAGCTTTGATTAGGCCATCATCTTCAATGGTTGATGGTCTTGGAGGTCCGTTCGAGGGGCATTTTGAGCACGCCGAAGCCGAGTCTGAGCTGAACGTTTTGCAGGATCAGGCTGATCTTCAACAGCTCCATGCCCCAAGGGTTGCCAACCTCGAGTCGGCTGGAGCGTTTGCGATCAAGGTCTAGCTGCTGAGGGTCGCCTTGCTGTAGAGGCCAACTCAGATCCCCGTCAGGGTTGTTGGTGAGTCTTTGGCTGGTTACTGGGTTCACTCGTTTGGCCTTAAGAGGCTCATCTCGGTGGTATGGCCAAGCCACTGAGCAGCATGGTTAACCCGATGAGAACGAGCAAGACCAAGATTAAGAAGCCCAGATTGGGGGCTTTTGTGGGTCCGGTGGCTGGCGGTGGCGGCGGTGCTGGCCGCAGTGAAGGTCGACGGGCTGAGACAGGGCGTGCAGCCGTTGTGGCTGTCATGTTTAAGTTCGGCAAGCGTATCGACCAGTTGGCAGGCCGTTGCAAGCTTGGTGCTTCCAACACGATCAGTAGCTGTTTCGCGTTCTGGCGAAGTTCGAGGTCTTTGCAGCGGGTGAGAAGACGACAGGTTGCGAGGGCCTTGCGCTCGTCACCTTGCCCCATCCAAGCAGTAACCATCAGCATTCTGATCCTGGCCCCCTCCGCATGGGGCAGTGGATGGTTTGCTGCCAAAGGCTCTAATAGAGCAAGGCTTTGGCCATAGTCTCCGCGGGCGAGGGCGGCTTCAGCCTCGGCCAGATTCGCGTGCATCGCTCAGCTGCGACCAACCACCATGGTGCCGATGCCGGCGTCGGTGAACACCTCGAGAAGCAGGGCGTGTGGAACACGTCCATCGATGATATGGGCAGCGCCGACCCCTTGAGCTAAAGCTCTGATGCAGCATTCGGTTTTTGGGGTCATGCCGCCAGTCACCACCCCTTCAGTGATGAGCTGGCGTGCTTCAGAGAGACGCAACTGATGAACAAGGGAACTTGGATCATCTCGATCTAGCAAGATGCCTGGGGTGTCGGTTAGCAGGATTAGTTTCTCTGCTTGAAGAGCGGCGGCGATCTCACCGGCGACCGTGTCTGCATTGATGTTGTGTGAGCAGCCCTCAACAGTGGCGGCCACACTTGAGATTACTGGTACATAACCCTTTGCGAGAATTGGTTCAAGTACATCGGTGTTGACTCGGGCTACATCTCCGACGAGGCCATGGCTGCCGTCGCCCCAGGGTCGGGCTTCAACCAGACTCCCGTCACTGCCACTAAGGCCAACAGCCTTGGCCCCCAGTTGGTTGAGGCCATTAACGATTTGCTTGTTAACGCGTCCAACTAAGACCATTTCCACCACGTCCATGGTGTCTGCATCGGTAACGCGAAGGCCATCGCGGAATTGTGCTGGAATCTCAAGCCTTTCCAGCCATTGATTGATCTCTGGTCCGCCGCCATGAACCACAACGGGCTCTACGCCCACGCTGACGAGTAGGGCAAGGTCGCGAAAAACCGCTTCCTGCAAATTGGCGTGGGCCATGGCGGCTCCGCCGTATTTGATAACAATGCGCCGTCCGCTAAAACGTTGGATATAAGGGAGGGCTTCGCTAAGCACAGAAACCCTGAGGGAGTCATCCTCTGTAAGCCTTCTCGCGGAGTTGGTTTGGCAGGGCTCAACCAGCGCTGCAGCAGATTTAGCTGACTCCATCTTGACCTGCTAGTTCATCATCCTTGTTGATTGGCAGCAGGATGAGATCCAGAACCCCCGCGCTTGGAGATTTCAGTTCGGCGTGCAGGCCTTTGGCAAAGAAGCGGCCCAATCGTTCCTGGCGTTCCTGCCAGAGATCGAGTGGCACAGCACCCAGATTGAATCTCAACCGTACGCCGTACCCCGCTGCAGTTTCTAGTTCTTCAATCTCTTGGAGCTGAGGGGGGTTGTCTTTATCCCAGAGTTTGAGCGCTTCTAAGGACGTCTCAAGATGGGCTTTCTGTCCATAACGCCAGCGGGTTACATCCCAGACGAGTTTGCCAAGTTCCGGTGCTCCCTTCTCCCTGGCTTGACGCAGAACTGCGGCTGGAGTGACGCGTTTAGCAGGGGGAAGTTCAGAGGATTTTAGTGCTAGTCCTCCTATGAGGATGGGCACTCCATAGAAGATGGTTGGCAGGCTGAGGTTGGCATCGCCATTTGTGTAGGCCACCGCACCAACAACTGCAAGTACACCACCTGCCACGGTGACGAGGCTGCCTGGAGAGAACAGATCATTCATGGCGTTTATTCTGACGCTTTAGCCTCCAGGCTGAGGGTAAGGATCCGTTGCAATGGCTTCAGCTCATCCCTCTGATAGCGACTTATCTGAGTTGATCACTCAGTTGGATGCTGATCGAGCTTGGTTGCTGGAGCAGATTGATCGTGGCCGTTGGGTTGAGTTGCGCCTTGACTTGGCTGCTCTGGAGAGGGAATTGGGCCAGCTGTTGACTCGAGCTGCCGAGGGCCTTGAAGACGAGAACAGCTTCGGGTAATGAATGCGTTCAGAAGGGAATGTCATCGGTGTCTGGCACCAGTGGGGCACTATTCCAGCTGGCAGCTTCTGGTTCTGCAGTTGTTACCGGTTTGGGTGTTGGCGTCTCGGCTATCGCTATAGGTCGTGAGGTCTGGTTGGTTGTAGTGCTAGTAGGTCGTTCTGGGCTACTAGCAGTTTGACCAGCTTGGCCGGAGAGGGAATGAAGACGCGCGAGCGTGAATTCGGCGCGCTTTTCCTTGGTGCCATCTTGGCGGGGAACTGTGTTCATTCGTAGTCGCCCTTCAATCACAAGCCTTTGCCCAACTTGGACGCGGTTTTGTAGATCCTGGGCAAGGTTGCCCCATCCCACCACCTTGAGTTGACCAGGGGCAGTGTCGACACGAAGTGCATCGAAGCGCACCTCCATTTCGGCGATCGGTGTTTGGTTGTCTTGGGTATAACGAATGGTTGGTGCCTGGATCACTTCCACTTCAAGTACGCAGTGGTTCATGTCCTTCCCTTGGAGTGAGAGTCATTTTGATGCAAGCTTGCAGGAATGACCAGCCGCATGTCTGGTTGCTATCTGGGACTGGTGAAGGGCCTGTTTTGGTAGCCGCTTTGGTGGCTCAGGGATGGCGAGTCAGTGTCAGTGTCGTCAGTGCTAGCGCCGCAGGGGCCTACGCAGGTCTGTCCTTGGAAGATCTTTGGACGGGCCCCCTCGACGGAGTGGAAGGGATACTCGGGGTGCTTGATCAGGCTCGTGATCGCCATCAAGGTTTTGATTGGGTGGTGGATGCGACCCATCCCTTTGCAGTCAAGATCAGTACGGATCTGCAGAGTGCCTGTCAGGAATTCGTTCAGCCTTTGTTGCGCTTTGAGCGTCCCATGGAGGGTTGTGGAGAAGCATCCCTGATCGCGAGCTCGGCTGATTTGGCAAGGCAAACATTGCAAGGAAGTCGATTGTTGATGGCTCTTGGGGCAAGGCATCTTGGCCAGGCTGTTAGGGCAGCTCGTCAGGCTGGAGCTCAAGTGTTTGCCCGTGTGCTTCCTTCGCCGGAAAGTCTTCGACATGCTTTGGCGAGTGGCTTGCCCGAGCACCATCTGGCTGTTGTGCGTCCGCTGCAGGGGCAATCTCATGGCGAACTGGAGTCAGCCTTGTGCCGGCGCTGGTCGATTACAGCAGTGGTTTGCAGGCAGTCGGGGGGGGTGACGGAGCAGCTCTGGCACAAGATCTGTCGGCAGCAGGGTCTTGGCCTTTGGTTGATCTCCCGGCCACAGCCCTGCCTTGCAGTAGAAGCCATCGGTAGCGTTGAGAGCCTGCTCAATCGGCTCTCAACCGATCCAGTAGCTCCACTGTGCTGACGTTCTTCGCAAAGGTCTTCATGGTTGATCGAGGATCCTCATCGACACTGGTTTTAGTGTTGACCACAGAGGCAAACGCAAACCTGGCCGAGGGATTGGCCAATGAGCTCTTGGCTCGCAGGTTGGCGGCCTGCGTGAGTTTGCAGCAGATTCAATCCCACTACTGTTGGCAGGGGAAGCTGGAACGAGCGCAGGAAGTGCAATTGCTGATCAAGACCAGTCAGGATCAGCTGGATGCACTGCATCAGACGATTAAAGAGTTACACAGCTATGAGACCCCAGAGTGGATTTACTGGTCAGCCACTGCAAGTGATCCTTACGCTGCTTGGGTAGCAGCAGCTGTGGAACCTGTTGAAGGGTGAAACAGCCCTTCAATTAGTTCAGATGCTTCGCTACTAATTCCGGAAGCGACACCTGTGAGCGAGGACCGAGTTGAGTGATTACCTGGCCGGCGCAGATGGATCCAATTTGTCCACAGGTTTCCAAAGGGCTTCCCTGGGTGTAACCGTGTAGGAAGCCACCGGCGTATAGATCACCTGCACCTGTGGTGTCAACCACGTTGCCAAGTTTGTAAGCAGGAATATCCCAGCGTTGATCACCAGCGAGCACGACAGATCCGTGCTCGCTGCGGGTGAGGGCTGCCACCTTGCAGCGGCCTTTCACTTCTTCCAATGCAGCCTCGAAGCTGACACTCTTGTAAAGAGAGGTGATTTCGCTGTCGTTAGCAAACAGCAGATCAACGTGGCTATCAACCAGCTCGAGGAAGCTGTCGCGATGCCGATCAACGCAGAAGCCATCGGAAAGAGAGAGGGCTACTTGGCCTCCTGAATCACGACAGACTTGTGCGGCAGCGATGAAGGCTTTTTTGGCTGCTGGACTGTCCCATAGATACCCCTCGAGGTAGAGCACCTTGGCTTGGCGAACCATTGACAGGTCTAAATCTTCAGGGTCCAGCTGTACCGAAGCTCCTAGATAGGTACACATGGTGCGTTGCGCATCAGGGGTGACCAGGATCAGACAGCGAGCCGTAGAAGGACCATCACTTGCTGGTGGAGTCTCGAATCGAGCGCCTACTGAACGGATGTCGTGGCTAAAAATGCTGCCTAGTTGATCATTTTTGACACGACCGATGAAGCCTGCCTTCCCGCCGAGCTGCGCCAGACCTACCAGGGTGTTGGCGGCGGATCCACCTGAAGTCTCTAGACCTGGTCCACTGATGGAGTAAAGCGCTTCTGCTTGGGCTTCATCCACCAAGGCCATATTGCCTTTACTCAGACTGTGCGCATCAAGGAAGGCATCGTCCGCCTGCACCAGCACGTCCACGATGGCATTGCCTATTCCAACCACATCGAGAGGACGATCACTGAACCTGGGGATAGCCATGGAGGGATGCATGGGAAACCTCAGAAGTATCGATCCCCGTCCACCATCTGTTTTGAGAAAGGGCTTAGGCGCTTAGGAGAGCCCTTTTGGGACCGTGGATCGGATCTTCTACAACGATTGTTTGATCACGGTTGGCACCTAGGGAGACGATGGCAATCGGCACTTCCATCAGGTCGGCGAGGAAGCGCAGATAGTCCATCGCTGTGGTTGGTAGGTCTTCAAGACGGCGGCAGTCTGCAGTGGAGCATTGCCAGCCTGGCAGGGTCTCGAAGATTGGATGACAGCGGGCAAAGTCTTCTGCGCTGCTAGGGAAGTGTTCAATTCGTTCACCATTGAGTTCGTAGGCCACGCACACTCGGATTTCGTCGAGCTCATCAAGCACATCGAGTTTGGTAATCGCCAGGCAATCCAGGCCATTCACTGCTACTGCGTAACGACCAATGACTCCATCGAACCAGCCGCAGCGTCTGCGGCGGCCTGTGGTGGTGCCGAATTCACCTCCCCGGTCACAGAGCTGTTCATTGATGCTTCCTTCCAGTTCTGTAGGAAAAGGACCTTCACCTACACGGGTGGTGTAAGCCTTGGCAACACCGATCACTCGATCGATCAGCGTGGGTCCGACTCCAGCTCCGATGCATGCACCGCCTGAGATTGGATTGGAGGAGGTGACATAGGGATAGGTGCCGTGATCAAGGTCTAAAAGGGTCCCTTGAGCTCCTTCAAAAAGAATGTTTTTGCGGCTGCGGGCAGCTTGATGAATGGTTTGAATACAGTCGACAACGTGTGGAGCAAGCCTTTGGCCATAGCCGAGGTATTCCTCGATGACCTGCTCTGAGTCAAGTGGTGCTACTCCATAAATTTGTTCGAGTAGACGATTCTTTTCTTGCAGAGGGCCACGAAGTCGTTCTCGTAGTCGTTGGCTATCTAAAAGATCAAGTACGCGAATGCCGTTGCGTTGGGATTTATCGGCATAGGTGGGACCGATGCCCCGTCCAGTAGTGCCGATACGTTGATCGCCACGTTCTTGCTCCATCGCCTCATCCAAGAGGCGGTGATACGGCATCGTTACGTGGGCAGTCGACGCCAGTTGAAGACCTGAGATATCAATGCTGTTCTCAAGCAGCATGTCTAGCTCCTTGAGCATCACTTTGGGATCGATGACTGTGCCAGAGCCGATGAGGCAGATTGTTTCTGGGTAAAGGATTCCTGAGGGAATGAGGTGCAGTTTGAGCACCTGGTCATCCACAACGATTGTGTGGCCGGCATTGACGCCACCTTGATAGCGGACGACAACATCAGCTGAACGGCTTAGGAGATCGGTGATCTTGCCTTTTCCTTCGTCACCCCACTGCGCACCGATGACGACAACATTGGCCAAGGACACTGCGGCCCGAAGCCGCCGTTATTCACAAACGGGGATCTTCCCAGATATCCCTGCCTTAAGTCAAACAGTGATTACCTAGCAGTTGATTTATCTGCCTCTTAATACAGTTTGTTCTGCCTTGGCAAGTTCTTTAGTGATCCGATTTTGAAGTTCTTCCGGTAGGGGGCGGTTGGCGAAGTTGTTGTAATGACCAGCTAGAGAATTGAGGGCTGTCTGCATGGTGGTGAAGGACTGCAGGTTATTCACCTTGGAGCGAGGCCGATATCGGGCGATGTAGTTGTAGCTCAGGTCACGAGCCTCCTCTTGCGCTGCTGAAAAGCCTTCGTCGTCCGAGGACAGGGCGATTGCGTCTTGCAGGTTGTGAGCCACGTTGACTGTGTCGTCTACATAGTTTCCGGACAATTGGATCTCGGCTGCATTGGCGCTTCCGTTGGCAGTGAGCATCAGGCAAAGGACAAGGCAGATTGCCAATCCTGCCCGCATCAACTGCTTGGCCATGTGATGCAAGGCAGTAGTCATCCGGTTCATTCCATTCCCAAGAATTTTAAATGGCTGGTCAGACCCTTGTGTTTTGGTTCGCTGCTATCTCTTTAACCAGTGCGGTAAAGGCCTGTTTTGCAGAAAGTATTTGAACCTTGCGGCTGGATCTTTGAATCAGTTCCACCTGCCCCTTGGCGGCATCTCTGCCAACCACGACTCGCCAAGGGATACCGATCAGGTCAGCATCTTTGAATTTCACGCCGGCGCGTTCAGTCCTGTCATCAAGTAGCGCTTCGATATCAGCTGCTTGTAGTTCGCTGTAAAGCTGTTCGGCCAGCTTTTGCTGAACCTCATCCTGGATGTTGGCTACCACGATGATGACCTCAAATGGGGCTATAGCCAGAGGCCAATTCATGCCAGCTTCGTCATGGTGTTGTTCCACAGCGGCCTGGGCAAGTCTGGAAATACCGATGCCGTAACACCCCATCCAGAAAGGCTCCTGAGTGCCCTGGTCATTGGTGAAACAGGCCTCTAGGGCTTCTGAGTACTTGCGACCTAATTGGAAAATGTGTCCTACCTCAATGCCTCTTCTCTCCTCCAGAATCTGGCTGGAGTCATGGATACAGCGATCGCCAGCCTGCGATTTGCGTAGATCGACGCTTTTGGGCACTCCCCCGAGTTTTGACCAGGTCATGCCAGTTCGATGCTGATTGTTTTGATTGGCACCGCAGACAAAACAGTTCAGCTCAGTAGCTGTCGGGTCAGCTAGGCGTAGGAAACGTTTTGTCCAGCTTGTGGCTCCGCTTAACAGGGCATCGTCTAGGTCAGGCCCTATCGCCCCAAAGGGCCAGGCTTCAAGCTTTTGCGCAGTGATTTGATCGGCGCTGATGGGGGCCACATCGAGCACCCCCTTGTTTAGTTCACTGCTTAGGGCGTTGATCAGCTTTACCTCATTGAGTTGCTGGTCTCCTCGGATGCTTACAAGGACTGGTTGAAGTTCACCATCTTCGATGCGGGCCAGCATGACCAGCACCTTCACCACTTGAGACGGAACAAGGCCCTGGGCGGTACACAGTGTCTCGATCGTTCCCTGTTCGGGTGTATCAAGCAAGGCAACTTTTGAAGCAGGCAGGGGGATGGCTTTTGGTGGATGAGAGACGGCCTTTTCTTGGTTGGCGGCGTAGAGGCCATCACCACTGATCAGGATCAGGTCTTCGCCAGCATCCGCTGTGACCATAAATTCTTGAGACGAGGCTCCGCCGATGGCTCCGCTGTCGGCTTCCACGGCGACGGTTTCGAGTCCGCAACGGGAGAAGATTCGTTGATAGGCCTCATCCATGGCTCTGTAGGTCCTGGCGAGGTCTGCTTCGCAGGAATGGAAGGAATAGGCGTCCTTCATGATGAATTCGCGGCCGCGCATCAGGCCAAAACGTGGGCGGATCTCATCGCGGAATTTGCTTTGGATCTGATAGAGCGTTACAGGAAGCTGTCGATATGAGCGCAGCAGGTCTCCGGCAAGACTTGTGATCACCTCTTCATGGGTGGGGCCGAGTCCGAGTTCTCGTCCTTGGCGGTCTTCAAGGTGGAACATCAGGCCTTCGCCGGCCGTGTACCCCTGCCATCGGCCACTAAGCCGCCAGAGCTCTGCAGGCTGCAATTGAGGTAACAAGGTCTCCAGAGCACCAGTGGCATCCATTTCCTCCTGCACAATCGCTGTGATTTTGCGCAGGACCCGCCACATCAGTGGTAGGTAGGCATAAATGCCTGAAGTCACACGACGGATATATCCCCCTCTGAGCAGCAATTGATGGGAGGCGATTTCCGCGTCAGCTGGTATGTCGCGCAACGTCACCAGCATCAGGCGGGAGACGCGCATGAATCGGACCTCAGTGGATGGGGGAAGCTACCATCCGCGGTCCAAAAAAGCCGATCACGAAACTGTCTCAAGGCGCCGAATCGACCTGTACGAGATGAGTCTCACCTGCTAATCTCGCGCAACATCAAGAAGCGGTTAGTCGATCTCATGTCTGATGGCTCGGTCAATTCTGATTCTCCTCTGCCCAGCCCTTCTTCAGATTTGAGCAAAGATATTAATGCTGTGATGGCTCAATCTGATGCGCTGGTTGGGATCGATGACGTTCAGAAGTCTTTGAATCGTTCAAGGGCTTCGGTGTATCGCTACACAAATACAGATCCACGCAACCTCAATCCTTCGTTTAATCCTCGCAAGCTCAATCCTGAGTATCGAAGCGATCAGAAAGATCCCCTTCTTTTTCATCCAAATGAAGTCGCCCGTTTCGCAAAGGATGTTTTAAGGATCAAAGAAGTCACTGTTGAGGTTCTTAATTCCCCCTCAACAGCAACGCAACAGGTTCTTGGATCAATCCTTGAGGAGCTGCGTGCGATTAGGTCACAGCTTGATGGATTGAATGATGCACCGTCAGATTTGGCCGCCCATCGAGAGCGGCAGGATCGTCCTGCTGCATAACGTCTCTTTCGGTGACAGAATATTTTGTAGCGGTTTCCGGCAATGGCTTGCCCAGACCCTGAAATCGCCCCGATGAAGGTGGCTGATGCTATCCCCTACACCGGGTCGTTCTAAACCACCCCTGCATGGATCCTGACCCAGCCTCAGTTTCAAGCCCCTCGTCTAAGGGTGAGGAGCCGTCCAGATCACATCATGATTCTGGTCTCATTGGACCAGATCCTGAAGATCCTTTCAGTTTGAGTGCGCCTTCGATTGCGTTGCTGGGTTTGACTATTGCCATCGCAACCGTTGGAGTACCCCTCGCGGCAGTTTTGACAGATCGGTCTGCGGGGAGGGAAAGCATGGTTCCCACAGCCTTGGAGAAAGATGGATCTAAGCTCTCTACTCCCATCTCCTTCACCCGGGTTGGTCAACCTGTTGGTGGAGATTCCGGCGGGAAGCCGGAACAAGTACGAATATTTCGATGAGGCTGGTGTGATGGCCCTCGATAGGGTTCTTCATTCCTCGGTTCGCTACCCGTTTGATTACGGCTTCATCCCCAACACCCTTGCTGAAGATGGTGCACCTCTTGATGCAATGGTGATCATGGAGGAACCCACATTTGCTGGCTGTCTGATTAGGGCACGACCAATCGGGGTGCTTGATATGCATGATTCCGGGGCTTATGACGGCAAGTTGTTGTGTGTTCCCGTTGCTGATCCCCGTCAACGGTCGATCAGCAGCATTCGGCAGATTTCAGCCAGTCAACTGGAGGATGTGGCTGAATTCTTCCGCACTTACAAAAATCTTGAGGGGCGAGTTGTTGATATCGGTGGCTGGAGAGATTCAGAAGCTGTTGAGCCTCTGTTGGAGACCTGCGCCAAAGCTGCGCAGGTTAAGCTGAAAAAGTAACTATGAACCCTAATCGCTTGATTGAACGAGTTCATTTTTTGCTGGCCAGTTAAATCATGCTCAACTCAATAAGGATTTATAGCTATTCGCGCTGCGCTACTTGTCGGAAGGCCTTGGCTTGGCTGCAGGAGCATCAAATTGTGCATGATCTTTTCGACATCGTTGAGACACCTCCTAGTCGAGAGATGCTTAGTGGCGCCAGTAAGCAGTTAGCAAGCCGCAAACTTCTCTTCAACACAAGTGGTGTAAGTTATCGCGCGCTTGGCGCGGATGCAGTCAAGGCCATGAGCGATGACGAGGCGCTCGATGCACTTGCCTCCGATGGCAAGTTGATTAAACGTCCTTTCTTGATCACTGAAAATGGCAGTGTATTGGTGGGCTTCAAGCCGGATGTCTGGGCTGAGGCGTTGCTGCCTTGAAGAGTAAACCCTTAGAAATAGGAGTATATTTCGGCAAAAATAAATATTGTTTTGATGCGATGAATTTTTTGTAGGGCTGCTAAAGGGAAAATGACAAAAACAGATCGCGAACGATGGGCGTGCGATTATTGCTATTCGCAATTTGTAAAAGCCAGTAATCAATAACCTGAAGGATGATTCGTATATTGTTTATTCCTGGGGGATTGACTGCCATGGCGATAGCAGGTGTATGACGAGCCATGAGTCATCCCTGTGCGCGAATATAATGGCCTTGTCTAAGCATTTATCTACTTTATCTGCAAGTTGATGGCAGCCTGTAAAGGATAGTGCTTGTTGTCTATTCATGCTGCTGGAAGGAGATGGTTTGTGTTGTATATTTTCTAGATAAAGCAGCAAGCTTTTTCAAAGAAGTTCAATTAAGTGGATCCGGATCAGGCTCAAAAAGTCAAGAGATTAAAGTCGCTGAGGGCTCGCTATGCAATATTAAATGCGGAGGCAATTTTAATCTTTGTGGCCGTTTATCTTGTCGCTATTTCGTTTTCTTTTGTTTGCGTATTTCAGGCTCTCGCTGTCTTTGGATTTCTTCTAATGGTAGCTTGCATGATATCTTATAGTGTTATTTTATTGCTAGATTCTTGCTTTTAGCTTGTCGTTTTCGCCTCGCTGAAGTTAAGACCATCGAGCTCACTGATCAATTCATTAACCCCACCTTGTTCTCTGAGCTGGCGGAAGCTGGAGCGCTTGAACTCTTCAAGGAAGGCCACCATTAGTTCTTGACTACGTTCGAGAACGGGTCCCTGCTCGATGGTGCGAGCGAGCTCTTCCCAGAAGCGATCAATCGTATCGACTCCTAGTTGCTCTAGCACCATATCTTTGCGGCCAAGTTGGTCGCCGGCATTGCGAGAGAGCTGCAGAAATGTATCGATCATTCCGGCTGCAAGTTGCCGGCTTAGTTCGGATTCGGCCTTTTCAATGACGGCAAGCCCTTTGAGTGGAGTGGGCACGATCACGCCATCCATACTTCGCTGCAAGGCGTGACTAAAGAGTGCCAAAAGTTGGGGACGCATGCTTGGCCCTACCTCACTGAGGAGCAGCGGTAGCCAGAGTCGAAGCAATTCGGCTAGTTCACGTTCTTCGTTCTTGTCCACTGATTGATGACTACAAAGACTGCGGATTCGTTGCGGCAGATGTGGTGAGCGAATGATTTCTTGCATCGCATCCACGATGCGTAAGGTGAGAACTTCAAACAGCTCAAGGGCTAATAGGGCTACGACGCCCCTGCTGATGACAGCGCGCAAAGGTTCCAGCTGAATGAGCCCAGCGCTGGATAGGCGCTCGGTAACGGGCACTACCCGCAAGAGTCTCCAGAATGGGAGGAGTAGAGGCAGGTCGATCCAGCGTCGAAGCAGGGCCTCTCGCCAGCTAATGCCGGGGAAGCGACGCTTCAGGCGCATAGCCCTTAGCAGGATGTCGAGGAGAAAGAGAAGTTGGAAGGGAGTGTCGAGGCGCCAGGCATAGTCAACAAGCTGCCCGTTTTCGTTGATCGATCGCCAATAGTTGGTGGCGATCAGGGGAAGAATCTTCTCGGTCCAGAACAGTCTTTCTTGCTGCCAATCGAGGTTGTTGAGGTATTTGTTTCCCAAGAGATGGGCGGCTGCCTGCTTGGAGGAATCCATCCCACCCCTTGCACGCAGTAGGTTTTTTAGTTTTTCAAGGGTGCCGACGTTGCCAGAGCTGACGAACGGATTCTCATCGATCAGTTGAGTCGTGAGCTCGACTTGATTAAGGCGTAGTTGTTGTGAAGCAGGGCTATTGATTCCTTGCCTTGCTGCGGTTTGATCGAGTTGGCTGAAACGTTTGATATAAAGCTGCGTATCTCTATGCGGTTTGATGCCTTTAACAACGTCATAGAAAGGCGTCACGTTCGGCAACCATGGCAACGGCACCATCAACGATGTTGAGGGCAGGAGATAGAGATTGCGGTGTAACCAGAAATTGCGTAGCGGAATGTAGGTAACGTCGAAGAGGATCCAACTCAAGTTGGTCGCAGCGATTAGCGCCAAAACCTGATCCCAGCGCTGCCAGAACTTACGCGAGGGGGAGGGTTTCAACCCTTGCCAGCGGGGACGCACCATGGGCCGAGGTTGCTTTGATCACGCTAAGGGGCCGGACAGGCTGGCCTTATCGTTAAGCATCGAATTCATAACAGGGCTGAGTTGTCTGACGCGCAGCAGCAGGACCATCCCACAAACGATAAGGCGTCTGCTCCCCAGGGAGCATCAACCTCTAAACCTCATCCATTTTGGGATTTCTGGGGACCAGTCTTCTTCACTTTGGGCCTGTATTTCGGCATTCGTCATTACGTCGCTGAGGCGAGATACATTCCCTCTGAATCGATGATCCCAGGGCTGCAAGTCCAGGATCGTTTGCTGGTTGAGAAAGTCAGCCTTCGCAGTCGATCTCCACGTCGTGGGGAGATCGTGGTGTTTAACACGCCCTATTCCTTTAATTCTGCGTTGAATTTGAAGAGTGGTCAGAGCTCCCTTCCTTGCTTTGTGGTGAACCTTCCTTTTATGAACTGGATGGGACTAACCAATCCCAGCTGTGATGCTTGGATTAAGCGTGTTGTCGCCGTGGGTGGAGACCAGGTTTCGATCAATCCCAGGGGAGAAGTGAGCGTGAATGGACAGAGGCTGAAGGAGCCCTATGTAACCCAGTATTGCCCTGTGACCAACAGGGGAATGGGCCCTTGCAATTCCCTGATCGCGACAGTTCCTAGCGATCATGTGTTGGTGCTGGGAGATAACCGAAGCAATAGCACTGATGGACGAATTTGGGGATTTCTGCCTGAGAAAGAGATCCTCGGGCGCGCTTTATGGCGTTTTTGGCCTTTTGATCGTTTCGGCTCACTTATTCCCTGAGTCCACATGCCACGACACGGCCTTGCAGTTGGCAGCCCTGCCAGGGTTGATTAGCGGCTTTGGGGGCATGATCACTGTGCCGATCTTGGATCCAGAGCTGATCAGGCTCGAACATCAGCCAGCGTCGGCTGCCAACGGTCAAGCGTTCTTCGGGCAGGTTGAGCATTTTTGACGGCCCAAAACTCAGAGCATGCCAAAGCTGCTCTACAGACCAACCAGCTTTGACCACAAGCTCTTGCCAAAGCGAAGGCAGCACGAGTTGATGGCCTGCTAGGCCAGGCTCAAGCTGATTTGGAGGCAGTTGGGTGTCTTCCTCATCAAGGGGTATGGCATGGACAGCCACGGCCGTGAGGGTGCCATTGGCGAGGGCCTTGATCAAGGCTGCTCGATCCCGAGGACTACCAAGAGATGGGATGACCCTCCATCCGAGCTCTGTGGGATCAAGTTTGCTTTGGTCAGTGACCAGATGCCACCAGCACACGCTGGCCATAGGCCGGGAGGGACAGGACCCCAAGATGGCTACTCCAGGGGCAGTGGCCAGGTTCATCAGTCTTAGGGAACGTTCAGGGTGCTGCCGATGAAGTTCGAGAAGTTGTCTCAGGGGGAGGGTTTCGCTGGCGAAGGGGTCAGGTGCCCAGCCCGCTCGTAGTGTTTCAACGCCTTCGCGCACCATCCCGCCACCTTGAATTTTTTCATCTCTGGGGGCGATTAACACTGGGGCTGATCCCATTTCGCCTAGCACCAGCCCCCGTTGTAGGAGAGCGATCGGCACGATTAGATCGTCGTTTGCCAGTCCTACTGCACCGTGTTGCAGTAAATCCGCGTGGGGGGATAGTTCGCTGCCGGCACCATCTCTGCTAAAGCTGCCCCACAAGTGAATGTCGACATCGCTATTTGGATTTAAAAATCCCTGCAATCTTTCGGGGCGATCACGCCAGGTGGAACTGCGGGGTAGCAGAGCTAGTTGGCCATAACCGGCAGCAGCAGCTGCATGTCTCAGGCTTGCAAGGGTTTCGCAATGACCACTGATTGGATCTTCAAGGATGGAATGGGGGTCTACAAGACAGGGGGCGAGTAGTTGTTGGCTGGCTGATTTGGGGGTCAGTCCGAGCTGTTGAGCCTGTTTACGTGCCTGCGCTCCAAAGGCGATCAGATGGCTGTCTCTGATCAGCACAGCATCTTCAACGACAGGTTGATCCGACCCGTGCAGGATCCTTATGGGGTCTAGAAGTTGTGCCTCGGGCATCACGTTAGAGCGCCCCAGCAGCTGTGCGATCGAGCACACCACCAAGGTGAGAGGTGAGGTTGAGAGAGGTCACCACTGCAGGTTGGCCGGGATCTGTAGCGATGTCGACCACCGTGACACCTCCATTCCCTTGTTTGACTGCCCAGATATCAGCCGGGGTCATTCCGAGTAGATGGCAGAGAATCGTTTTGTTGACAGCGTCATGAGCTACCACGAGCGCTGTTGCTTCTGGAACCAGGCTGTTGGCGATCTTGTTCCAGCAGGCCACGGAACGCTTCCATACATCCTGGATGGTTTCGCCTTCGGGCATCTGCACCGTCTGCGGAGCTTGTTTCCAGGCCTCTAGCAGTTCAGGCCAGCCGGCTTCAATGTCTGATTCCAGCTTCCCTTCCCAAAGGCCATGGCCGATTTCCACCAGCCCCTGGGTGACTTCGAGTTGGACATCTGGATGGTGCTTGAGGATGGCTTCTGCCGTTTGTCTTGGTCGGGTCATCGAACTGCTGTAGGCCTGATCGATCAACACATCGCTTAGGAATGCTCCGGCGGCGGCGGCTTGCGCGAAGCCATTTTTATTGAGCGGGATGTCGATTTGGCCTTGGAACCGGCCTTGTTGGTTCCAGTCGGTTTCACCATGGCGCACAAGGATCAGTCTCGGACCCTTTCCTTTGCTGGGTAGTTGCTGATGCAAGTGAACGGTGCTGTTTAGGCATTCGATTTGTGCTTGATGGGATTGCTCTGAGAGGGGTATCAGGTTGAACACCGAGAGGGAGGCGTTATCGAGGCGCAGCCGTCGCAATCCTTGGTCTGGCTCACCAAGCAGAACAAGGATTAAGCAGCGCAGGATGCAATTGTGCGAAACAACCAGAACTGTTTCGTCACCCTCCAGTGGGTGACGTTGAATGAGTTTCCGTAGGAATTCACGAGCCTGTTCCATCAGCTCGCCAATGGGTTTATAGGGATTGCCCTCTTCTCGCTTGAGAACCAATTCCTGTGGTTGTTGCTTCCAGGTGCGATAGGCATCTGGGAATGTGATCTTTACCTCATCGCTGCAGAGACCACTCCATGGAGCCAGGTCGATTTCCAGTAGCCCATCATCGAAGCAAGGCCTGAGATCACTGCCTTTGCTTGCTAGTAGGTTTGTTGTTGTGGATGCGGCACGCTTCAGAGGGGAGCTATAAACAGCATTGATTTGGATTTCTTTCAGGGCTTGTCCAGTTTGACGGGCCTGTTCTTGGCCTTCCGAGGTGAGCGTGGAAAGATCACTGCGACCCTGAATCCGTCGCTCGCGGTTGAAGCTGCTCAGACCATGACGGACGAGGAGAAGACGCAGGGGCACCGGCAAAGATGTTTTGACGCGGCCATCGTATGGGGCCCCCTGCCAGCGCAGTATGGGATGGTCTTCGGCGATGCCCTTGAGGGAGTGTTGAACAGCTGTTAGCGCGCTGTGCTGCGGCCAGCGAGAATCAGCTTCAATTGATGCCTGGTCGTTGAGCTTTGATCCCCTGTTCAGCCTGATCAGGCGATACACCCGTGAGCCGCTTTGGAAAGTCGGACTGGCTTTTGTATCACTGATGTTCGCGGTTTTGATTTGGTTTGTGGGGTTGCAAGACAGCTTCAGCAGGCCGTCAGTGACCCCAACCATCTCCATGCAGCAACAGGAGATGGCTTTGCTTGCTGATCAGGCCGTCCCTGCAGCCATTAGGCCTCTGCTGGTGGGTGAGGATCCAACATTGGCTTTGCAAGAAGCTCTCGGTGAGATCCCTCTCACTCAGATGAATGACCGCCAGAGGCTGTTGCTCGCCGGACTCCAATCTTCAGGGGCAGAACGTCGTGAGCTCCTGGCTGCTT
The DNA here is from genome assembly GCF_001631965.1 of Prochlorococcus sp. MIT 1303. NCBI lineage: Bacteria > Bacillati > Cyanobacteriota > Cyanophyceae > Synechococcales > Prochlorococcaceae > Prochlorococcus > Prochlorococcus sp. MIT 1303. The sequence goes on along the minus strand of NZ_LVHK01000043.1, from coordinate 6,083 downwards.
CAGTGCAGTCACCGTTACTGATTCCTCTACAGCAGGTGCTACTGGCTAGTACGCAAGAAGGGGGCCTGTCACTTGCTGATCGTGAGGCGCTTGGCTCATTAAGCGGGGACCCTTTGCTTCAGCAGGTTGGTTGCTTTGCTCTTGGCGGGGATCGCGATGACTGCGTGAATCCCCGTGTCGCATCGAGCATGGCTTTGAGGCTGGTCTTGAGCGTGGTTTTACCGGCGGCGGCGCTACTTGCCGGTACTGGGCTTTTGTTGCGTCATCTTTGGATGTTGATCCGCAAGTCCGTTGCTCCCTGGCCACCGCTTCAGGCCTTACCACTTTCTTTAACGGACATGGTGCTCCTGATCGCTTGTGGATTTGTGGTCTTGGGTGAGGTGATTGCTCCCGCTTTCGTGGCTCCGCTGAGTGCCTTGATGACTAGGGGGCTGGACAGCCCCTTGAGCAAAGCGTTGACAGTGGTGATTGGCTACGGCGCTTTGGCACTACCGCCATTGTTGATTCTGCGTCAGCAGCTGCGCAGTCTGAAGGCAACTGATCGGCCTGTTGATGGATGGTTGCAGTGGCGTCTGCAGCCTTGGGGTTCAGCGTTGCTGAAGGCAGGTCGAGGCTGGTTGATGGTGATGCCGTTGGTTCTATTGACTGGATGGCTGATGGGATTGCTGTTGGGGGATCAAGGGGGAAGTAACCCCTTATTGGAACTGGTACTGCGCAGCAAGGATCCATTGGCCTTGATGTTGCTAGCTACCACCGCTGTGATTCTGGCGCCTCTCTTTGAGGAGTTGGTTTTTCGTGGTGCGCTTCTGCCTGTATTGGCGAAATCTTTTGGTCCGCTATGGGGTGTGGTAACCAGCGCGTTGGTGTTTGGTGTGGCTCACCTGAGTGTTGGTGAATTACCCCCGCTGTTTGTGTTGGGCTTGGGACTCGGTCTATTAAGGCTTAGTTCAGGTCGTCTTTTGCCTTGCGTGCTGATGCATGCCCTCTGGAATGGGGTTACTTTCATCAATCTTTTGCTCCTTGGCGGATAACTGAACTCTTCAATCAGCATGTGATTGTCAGCGACTTAGCCTTGCGGAGGCCTATTGAGGGTGGTTCACTGATTTATTACAGTGGCTTATTCGGTGGTTGCCGCACTCCAACAGCGTTCGGTAACGGCTAACCGTGGTGTTTCGCGGGCACGATCTGTCCGCACACTTGAGCTGATCCAGGGATCCTTGTCTTCAAGGAAGCTGGCTCGCCAGTCGCCAGTTCTGGCAGGACTGCATCGGGCTGCTGATGGTGCATTGATCGGTGTTTTGGTTGCTGCGGCATTGATGTCTGCTCTCACGCTGCATTGGCAGCATCGTTGGACCATTGCTTTCAACAGGCTGGAGACCACTCGCTCATTGGCTCATCGTCTTACGGAGTCAACCGCGATGATTGAGCGTCACTTGTTGGCTGAAACTAGGTTGCCTCAGTCGATGGTTCCCACAAAGGTTGCCAACCTTCTTTATCTCGAACGCTCTGCTGATCCGTCTGGTGGTGTTGTTTCTGGAGAGTCGCAACTGCTTAGCCAATTGATGGGCCAACCCATTAATCACGGCTACTGATGCCTGCCTCAAAGGCTCGTCGCTCACGAAGTTCTAGGAGGCGTGACCAGGGCGTGATTGCGTTGGAATCAGTTCCTGCTCATCGGATGCGATGGGTGTTTTCCATCCTCTGCGTTGGGCTGATTGGACTTGTGGGCCGGATGGCTTGGCTGCAGGTTCTGCAAGCACCGGAACTTGAAGCCCGTGCAAGGGATTTGCAGACCCATCGAACCCAACCGATTGGGACACGGCGTTCAATTGTGGACCGCAATGGACGGCTGGTGGCTCTCGATGAGGAACGCTTTCGGCTTTGGGCTCATCCTCGTTATTTTAATTTCCCCGGGGATGATCCCGGTTTGATTCGTAAGCCACTGGATGTTGCTCGCAAGCTCTCCGGGGTGTTGGCGATTCCTGTTGCCGAATTGGTGCAGCGATTTGGTGACCGTCCTTCTGGTGTGAAGCTTGCTGAAGGATTGGATCAGGACATCGTCAATGAAATCCGCAACCTTGGTATCAGTGGTTTAGATCTTGAGGCTTATCCACAGCGGCTTTATCCGCAGGGCTCTCTTTTTGCCAACGTGGTGGGCTTTCTTAATTTGGATCGCGTCCCACAGGCGGGATTGGAGCAAAGTCGCCACGAGGATTTGTTGCGTCATGAACAGGTTCGCAGCCTGCGCCGAGGAGCGGATGGCACCCCCCTTCCTGACGACCTGGCTCCGGGAGTGTTTTATGGCGATCATCTAAGTCTGCAGCTCACTTTGGATGCTCGTTTGCAGGAGTTGGCGGGGCAGGCACTTGTGGCCCAGGTCAAAGAGTGGAAGGCCAAGAAGGGAGTGGCCATCGTGATTGATGTCACCAATGGAGAGTTGCTGGCGCTGGCGTCAACACCCACATATGACCCGAACAAGTATTGGCAATATTCGCCCTCTCGCTTTCGCGAGTGGTCCGTTCAGGACCTTTATGAACCTGGTTCTACCTTAAAGCCGATCAACCTTGCCCTTGCTCTTCAGGAAGGTGTGATTCAGCCGGGTGGAAAGGTGAACGACAACGGATCACTGAAGATCGGTGGATGGCCTATTTCCAACCATGATCGTCAGAGCCATGGGGTGATCGACTACGCCACGGTGCTGCAAGTTTCTAGCAACGTCGGCATGGTGAAGATCATGCGTCAGCTCAAACCCACGCTGTACTGGGATTGGTTGCGACGGCTAGGACTTGATGTCAAGCCCGATACGGATCTGCCGGGGGCTATTGCAGGTCAGTTAAAGACGAAGGAGCAGTTCGTGGCTCAGCCAATTGAGCCGGCCACGGCGGCATTTGGACAGGGACTGTCGCTCACGCCACTGAAGCTGGCTCAGTTGCATGCCTTGATTGCCAATGGTGGCCGCCTGGTGAGTCCCCACATCACCAGGGGATTGCGGGCGGGAGAAGCGTTGGCTCCACGCGCCGCCGCAACAACTGGACATCAATTACTGCGCCCAGATGTCACCAGGATTGTGCGGGACTGGATGGAATCGGTTGTAGAGAAAGGAAGTGGGGAAGGGGCGAAAACGCCTGGTTATCGAATCGGTGGCAAGACCGGCACTGCTCAGAAAGCACTGAATGGGGTCTATTTATCAGGAGCAAAGATTTGCAGCTTTGTTGCCCATCTGCCTGTTGATAATCCTCGCTATGTGGTGCTGGTCGTGGTGGATGAACCCCAGGGGGGCAATGCTTATGGGTCCACGGTGGCGGTACCTGTGGCGAAGCAGATCATTGATGCTTTGCTGGTGCTTGAAAAAATTCCCCCTAGCACTGAGCAGACCCATTCTCAGCCGGCCAAAGGCTAAGTCTTGGCAAAGCTTCGATGGTGAGTTCTGAACCTGGGCTGTCAGCAAAAAAAACGCCGCTAGCTTAAAGATCTTGCGAGACGTTCTGCTTTATGGCCACACTCCTTGAGCAGCTTTCCACCATGACCGTGGTCGTGGCGGATACCGGTGATTTGGACGCCATTAGAAAGTTCACCCCCAGGGATGCCACGACCAACCCTTCATTGATCCTTGCGGCGGCTCAGATTCCTGCTTATCAGAGTTTGATCGATGAGGCTCTTCATTCCTCCCGTCAGTTATTGGGCAACTCTGCAGCTGTGGAGGAGGTGGTGCATGAGGCTCTCGATGAGATTTGTGTAATCTTTGGAAAGGAAATTCTCAAGATTGTTCCTGGCCGTGTTTCCACTGAAGTGGATGCTCGCCTCAGTTTCAATACTGAAGCCACAATCGCTAAGGCTCACAAACTGATTGGCCTATATAACGATGCTGGCATTACTAATGATCGCGTTTTGATCAAGATAGCTTCTACTTGGGAGGGCATAAAAGCGGCTGAGGTTTTGGAGAAGGATGGAATTCATTGCAACTTAACTCTGCTATTTGGCTTTTCTCAGGCTGTCGCTTGTGCAGAAGCAGGAGTCACTTTGATCTCTCCTTTTGTTGGGCGAATCCTTGATTGGTACAAAGCGTCTACTGGTCGGGATTCTTATACAGGTCCAGAAGATCCTGGTGTGATCTCGGTGACCAAGATCTTTAATTACTTCAAAACCTATGATTACCAGACTGAGATCATGGGTGCGAGTTTCCGCAATCTTGACGAAATTATTGAATTGGCTGGATGTGATTTGTTGACCATCTCACCAAAGCTTTTGGATCAGCTGCGTAGTACAGAGGCTCCGCTGATGCGTAAGTTGGATGCTGTCAATCCTGTTGCTGCAGAGTCTCAGATCCATGTCGATAAGGAGAGTTTTGAGTCAATGATGCGGGCTGATCGCATGGCTTTTGAGAAGTTGGATGAAGGGATTCGCGGCTTTAGCAAGGCGATTGAAACTCTTGAGGCTCAGTTGGCACATCGATTAGCTGTTTTGGAGGGAGGAGCGGCTTTCTGCCATGTTGTTCAGGAGATTTTCATGCTCAATGATCTCGATGGTGATGGTTGTATTACTAGAGAAGAATGGCTCGGTAGTGATGCGGTATTTGACGCCTTAGATCATGACCATGATGGCCGACTCCTTCAGGAAGATGTTCGTTCTGGGCTGGGTGCTGCGTTGGCACTAACAACAGCTTGAAGTCTCGCTGAATAAGGGGATGAGTCTTTCCGTTGTCAATGCTTTCCCCTGGCAGTAATTATCTGAAAGACATAGAACGTTTGGTCTTATTGAAGTCTCTAGTCAAGATTGCGATCTTCTCTGGGTGGGAAAATTTATAGCTTTGTCTCGAGTAAGATAGAGAGCTTGGGGATGAGTGCTTACTACAATTTCTTATGGCTTTGAAGAATATCTTATTTTGCCTGAGTTGAAGCTGGAGAGTCTTTCTGCCATCTTGAAAGTAATAATGCTCTGATCGCAAGATCGGCATCGTTTGATCAGAGCATGAGAGAGATCAGGGTTGGCAATCCAGCCAATCCAACTGGCATGCGTGCAAAGATCCCCTCTCGCTATAAAGTTATTTTCTAAATAGGCTTCTGCTTTCTCTGCTCTTGGCGACCTATCTGATCACAGGAACGAATCGCGGCATTGGCTATGAATATTGTCGTCAGCTTCATGCACGTGGTGACGTGGTTGTGGCTGCATGCCGTAAGCCTTCGCCGCAAATGGAAGGCTTAGGCGTGCGTATTGAGGCTGGGGTAGAGATCACTTCAGATGGATCGATTGCGCGCTTGAAGCAACGGCTTCGCAGCTTGCCGATCGATGTGCTGATCCACAATGCCGGCATTTTGGAAAGCACAAATTTGAAAGATTTTGATCCCGAGAGCGTTCGTCGTCAGTTCGAGGTCAACGCCATTGGGCCATTACGTGTCACACATGCTCTTTTGGATCATCTACTTCCTGGAGCCAAAGTTATTTTGATGACTAGCCGCATGGGCTCGATCGATGACAACAGTTCCGGCGGTTCTTATGGCTACAGGATGTCGAAGGTGGCTTTATGTATGGCAGGAAAGTCATTAGCTATCGACCTTAAATCTCAAGGCATTGCCGTGGCGCTTCTTCATCCAGGGCTTGTGCGTACCCGCATGACAGGATTCACTGCTCAAGGCATCACTCCAGAAGAGTCAGTTGATGGCTTGTTGGCCCGTATTGACAATCTCAATTTGGAAAACTCAGGCACTTTTTGGCATGCCAATGGGGAAATTCTTCCTTGGTAAAAATTGGTTTGGCAAGGAAGTGATTGACGTTGCTTTTGGCTTGTTATTTTGCGTTCTTCGTAATCACTAGAGAGCGCTTCACTGCTCACGCTAAAATTTATTTTGAATTAGAAATGCTTGAATGCTAGTTATCGAACTTCGTTCGGCCAATCTTTATTCTTTCAGGTAATTAACGTTGCAAGAGCAACCGTTTAATTACACGCTGGGCAATGTCTCCATATCCCATCTCTCCAGAAAGGATCTGAGCAATCCGTTGTGGAGCTGTTGGCCTTTTGATTCCAAGCTGATATCCCACCTTGGGAAATCGATAAAACACCTGAGCAATCCTTTTCCCCCAGGCCA